>CAZADC010000507.1:0-2606 GCA_964483755.1 uncultured Planctomycetaceae bacterium
CGACCCGGGGATCGCCGGGCGCTACCTCGCCAGGGTCGAGTCCCGACACGGCCGCGCCGACCGGCCGCAGGTCGACGGTCCCGTCGACGAGCTCACCGAGCGCGAGCTGGCGGTCCTGCGGTACCTGCCGTCCCAGCTGTCACAACGAGAGATCGCGAACGAGCTCTACGTGTCGCTCAACACGGTGAAGACGCACTGCAGGGCGATCTACCGCAAGCTGGGCGTCGACGGTCGCACGGCCGCGGTGCAGGCGGCGAGGATGGGCAAGAGCGTGGCGCTGGTCGAGTTCGGCCGGGAGGTCGGCGGAATGACCAGCGGCGGCCTGGTCCACACCGATCGCGTGGACCCGTTTGTTCAGGGCGGGTTGGCGCGCGAGTTTTTCGACGGCGTCGGACGAGACAGCAACTTCGACCCCGGCGATGCGAAAAATCAGTTCCTTCAAATGCTCAGCAGCCCCGGCGGCGGGGCGTCGGCCATCCCGGTCTACTACGAGCAGCGCCTCGATCGCGACGGCGGCGTGTCGATGACGGGCGACCGGATCACCTCGATCACCACGGAGAACGGCAGCGTCTTCCGCGGCGGAATGTTCATCGACGCCACCTACGAGGGCGACCTGATGGCCGCCGCGGGCGTCAGCTACACCGTCGGGCGCGAGAGCCAGAGCCAATACGGCGAGTCCCGCGCAGGCATCGCCTCGCCGGTGAGTCTCGGGATCGATCCCTACAACACCCCCGGCGATCCGAGCAGCGGACTGATCTACGGCGTTTCGGATGAGCCTTACGGGAGCAAGGGCGACGGCGATGACGGCCTGCAGGCCTACAACTTCCGGATGTACCTCACGAAGAACAACCCCCAGCCGATCCAGCAGCCGGCGAATTACGACCCCTCGAAATTCGAGATCATGAAACGCCGGGTCCTCAAGGGCGTTTCGCACGTGTGGAGAGGCGAGTTCGAGAAGGACACCAACAACCACGAGGTGTTCCAGACCGACCTGAGCACCGATCACGTCGGCGGCAACGTCATCGACGACAACGGCAACAGGGCGACCTGGGCCGACGCCACCTACACCCAGCGAGAGCAGATGTACCAGGAGCACGTGCATTGGAACCTGGGCATGCTGTACTGGCTGGCCAACGACCCGGACCTGCACGCCCTGGCGACCGATCCGTCGCAGCCGCAGGACGTGCGCGACCTCGTGCAGAGAATCATCAACGACATGGACGGGCTGGGCTTCGCACAGGGCGAGCACACCGAGACCGGCGGCTTCCCGCGACAGCTCTACGTCCGCGAGGCGCGGCGGATGGTCAGCGACGCCGTGATGACCCAGGCGCACTACGAAGGCGCCGAGGTCGCCGAGGACCCGGTGGGTCTGGCCAATTACTTCGCCGACTCGCACCACGTCCGCCGGATCGTCATCGACGGCACGGTCCACGCCGAGGGCAACACCGGCGGCGGGCCGGAGAGCATCTGGGGCGTCTCCTACAAGTCGATCGTCCCCGCCGACGGGGAGGCGGCCAACCTTGTCGTTCCCACGACGATCTCGGCTTCCAGCGTGGCCTGGAACTCGATGCGCATGGAGCCGACGTTCATGGTGCTCGGTCAATCCGCCGCCACGGCCGCGTCGCTGTCGCTCGACGCCGGCGTGGACGTTCAGGACCTCGACTACGCCGCGCTCCAGGAGCAGCTCATAGCCGGCGGCACGCTGGTGACCGTCGGGCCCGCCAGGACGACCGGCGTCTACGACGAAAGCGCCGTTCAGGCGAATTCCGTCGATACCGAAGCGGCCGGAAACAACATCACGCTGGCGGAGTTCAAGGACCTGGTCAGCGCCGCCTACGACAGCGACCGGGGAGGGGTCATCGACTTCGAGGGCGTCGGCTTCTCGACCAACAGCGGCTTCGAGGCCGACTACGGCGCCAGCGGCACACAGACCCTGACCCTCACCGTCGGGGCGAACAACGTCAAGGGATTCGGGGACGCTTGGCAGGGAGTGGATGCCGACGCGACAACGACCTCCTATACGCGGGCGCTCAGGGGCTCCCAGGTCTGGGACTTCGAGTTCTCGACCCCGCTGATCGCCGTGGGGCTTACCGTGCTGCCCCGCTCAGGGGGAACCATGGACGTGATCGTGGAGTACGCCAACGGCGACCGCGTTCCCATGGTCACCGGACAGGACATCGGTGACGACACCTTCTTCGCCTACGCCGCCTCGGCGAGCAACCCGATCGTCGGGCTGGAACTGGTCAACGGCACATACAACGAGATCGATGATCTGGGGTTCGTCGTCGTCCCCGAACCGGGCACGCTGGCGCTGCTCGGACTCGGCGGAGCGGCCGTGCTCGCCCGTCGTCGCCGTGGTTGAGGCGCCGCCGATCGGTCCGCCCACCGTCTCCGGTGATCGCTATGCGCCGGCCGAATCCGCACAGTCGAAACCATCGCTCGCCGGTCCCGCGGCAGCGCGGAACCGGATAGAATGACCCGCCGCAACGTGACGACTTCATGGGGACAGGCGAGCACGAGACCACGCAATGAATCGACCGCTGAACATCGTCTGCCCGGCGTGCGGGCGGGGTGAGATTCCCTACGATCGCGACAGCGGGCTGGGA
>CAZADC010000508.1:0-2590 GCA_964483755.1 uncultured Planctomycetaceae bacterium
TGGGCTCGCCCAGGACATTGAAGACCCGCCCGAGCACGCCGGGACCGACCGGCACGCTGACCGGCCCGCCCGTGTCGATCACCTTCGCGCCGCGGGTCAGCCCGTCCGTGCCGCCCAGCGCCACGCACCGGACGCGCCCGCCGCCGAGATGCTGCTGGACCTCGCCGGTCAGGCGCAAGACCGGGCGGTCGCCGGCGCCGGGCACGTCGACGTGCAGCGCGTTGTAGATGCCCGGGAGCTGCTCCTCGGGAAACTCCGCGTCGAACGTCGATCCGATGACCTGTGCGATTGTGCCTGTTGCGGGCATGTCCGTGTGGTTCCCGTCGGTGTCCGTGCTCAGGTGACGCCCTCGCGTCCGCCCATGATCTCCGCGAGTTCGGTGGTGATCTGCGACTGTCTCGCCCGGTTGTAGCGGACGGTCAGGTTGTGGATCATCTCCCCGGCGTTGTCGCTCGCCGAGCGCATCGCCCGCATCCGCATGACCTGCTCCGAAGCGGCCGCGTCGAGAAAGCATTGGAGCAGACGCAGGCGGAACGCCATGGGCAGCAGGCGATCGAGCAGCGCTGCGCGGTCGGGCATGAGCTCGTAGGCGAGCGGCTCCTGCCCCGACGGGCTGAAGCGCTCGGGCGGCTCGAACTCCGACAGCGGCAGCAGCGGGGCGATCGCCGCGTGCTGCTGCCCGGCTGAGACGAACTGCATGTAAGCGACCTCCAGCCCGCCGACCTGTCCGTCGAGGAATTCCTCGCTGAACTCCCCGGCGAGGCGCGTCGTGTCGTGGTACGCCGGCGGGTAGGGCAGGGGGTCGCGCACCCGCTCGATCTCCAGCCCGCGCGAGCGGACCGCCCGCACGCCGCGGCGCCCGACGACCTGCACGCGGCAGTCCCAACCGGCGTCGACCAGCGCCCGCCGGCGCTGCGCGGCGATGCGCCCGACGGCCGCGTTATACGCCCCGCACAGCCCGCGCTCGCTGACCAGCACCAGCAGAATGACCGACTGCACACCTTCGGGGCCCGTCAGCAGCGGGTGGTCCAGCTCAGCGGGCCTGGCGCGATCGACGAGGTCGCCGACCATCTCCGCCACGTGGCGCACGTAAGGGCGGGACGCCACAACCTGCTCATGCACCCGCTTGAAGCGGACGGTCGAGACCATCTCCATGCTCCGGGTGACCGTGCGGATGCTCGCCACCGATCGGGCGTGCTGCAGGATTTTCCGTGCCTTGGCCATGTGCTTGCGTTCAAAGCGGCGCCGCGCCCTCAGAAGTCGAAATCGTCGTCGATCTCCGTGATGTCCAGCGGGCCGATCTCGGCGGAGGTGGCGCCGAGCCGCGGCTCGTCCTCGCCCGCCTCCTCCGGCTCGCGCTTCGTCTCGACGGCCTCGGCGGCCGCCTTGCGACGCTCCCGCCGCTGCTGCTCGTACGGGCCTTCCTTGTACTGGCGGATCAGGAACTTGAGCCGCTTTCGCCGGTCCTCGTCGAGCGTCCTGTCCTGGGCGAGCTCCTCGCGGTCGTCGGCGTATTCGGCGCGCACGTACTCCAGCAGCCCGCGCTCGAAGTGCTCCACCTCGTCGACCGGCAGGTCGTCCAGGAAGCCCTCGACGGCCGCGAGGATCGCCAGCACCTGGTCGCCGACCGGCATCGGCTCGTACTGCGGCTGGGTGAGCAGGCGGACGATCCGCTCGCCGCGCTCGAGCTGACGTTGTGTGGCGGGATCCAGCTCGACGCCGAGCTGGGCGAAGTTCTCCAGCTCGCGATAGGCGGCCAGGTCGAGCCGCAGCCCGCTCGCGACGGCCTTCATCGCCGGCCAGGCGGCCTTGAAGCCGACCCGGCTGACGGAGATGCCCACGTTGATCGCCGGGCGGACGCCCGCAAAGAACAGCCCGGGCTCCAGGTAGATCTGCCCGTCGGTGATCGAGATCAGGTTCGTCGGGATGTAGGCCGACACCTCCCCCTCCTGCGTCTCGCAGATCGGCAGGGCGGTCATCGACCCGCCCGACGCCGGCACGCGATGGACCTTTGCGTCCGCGTCGTCGCGCGCGGCGAGGGCGTCGGCGGCCTGGCGTCGGGCGTTGGCGCCCGTGAAGACGGGCGCCCCGTCCGGCGGGTCGGCGCCGTCGGGCGTGGAGCCGGGCACGACCGCGTAGCGGTCGGCAAGCTTGCACGCCCGCTCGAGCAGGCGCGAGTGCAGGTAGAACACGTCGCCGGGGTACGCCTCCCGCCCCGGCGGGCGGCGCAGCAGCAGCGAGATCTGCCGATAGGCCTGCGCCTGCTTGGTCAGGTCGTCGTAGACCACCAGCGTCGCCCGGCCGGCTTGCATGAAGTGCTCGGCCAGGGCGCACCCGCTGTAGGGGGCGACATACTGCATCGGCGCGGGGTCGCTGCTCGATGCGCTGACGACGATGGTGTAGTTCATCGCCCCCCGGCTGCGGAGCGTTTCAACGACGCCGGCGACGGTCGACTCCTTCTGCCCGATGGCGACGTAGACGCAGACGACGTCCGAGTCGGCCTGGTTGAGGATCGTGTCGATGGCGATGGCGGTCTTGCCGGTCTTGCGGTCGCCGATGATCAGCTCGCGCTGTCCGCGCCCGATGGGGA
>CAZADC010000509.1:0-2590 GCA_964483755.1 uncultured Planctomycetaceae bacterium
GGCAATCCAAACCCCTCGCCGCGTGAAAACTACCTGCTGAAACGGGATGCACCCTCTCACGTGTCGATGCCATGGACCGTCCTTCAGGCGAATGCGGCGGGTCGGCTCCTCCAGTGCTGAGTCCAGATGTACGCCACGGAGGTAGGCCACGTCGTGTTACTCACTGCGCCCGCCCAATGCACGGAAGAAACCTCTCAGCAACCCGCGACGCGGTCTTGCTCCGGGAGAATGGGGCCTCTGCTTGTTCCAGGGCGGCGACGTTCTGCCGATGATCTCAGCCTCCATTGATTTCCTGCGCTTTGTTGGGAAGAACCAGAGGACCACTCTCTTTCGAGCTCTGATGGACAGCAGAATCAAGTGGTTTACCTTGCAGTTGGTCGATTGCCCGCCCGCGTAGCAACTCCGCGGCGAGATTGCACCGTAGCCATTTGGTCCGAACCGTCGGGACAGGTTGGCACATTCCCCGACGTACACGACCCGTCGCCCGACCGTCAGCGCATAGACGCCTTCCCGGTGGTCGCCGCCGGCGACGCTGAAGCGGCAGTACTCCAGGGCGCCGTACTTGTGAAGCGACAGGCGCCGGACGTTGTTGTATCGTGCCTGCGGTCGATAGATGCGCGGACGACCCATTGCCGCCGTTTCCAGCCTGATCGCGCCGACCCGCTGGAACTTCCTTCCACCGATTCGTCTCTTCATGGGGACATCCAACAAGCTGAAGATCGCATCGCGTGCATCAGGCTGTTCCCGATGGTCGTCCGGCCCTTGGCTGCCGTCCCGCCCGGACGCCGGCTCAGCTTCCCATCGGGTGTCGCTGTTCGGCCGGGCGGGCGACGAGGTCCTTGACCTGCGCGGCGACGTGGGTGGCATCGAGCCCCACCTCCGTGAGCTGCTCCTGTCGCGAGGCGTGGGCGACGAACCGGTCGGGCATGCCCATGACGCGGACGTTCGAGGCGTCGAGCCCTCGCGCGGCCGCCAGCTCCAGTACGGCCGAGCCGAACCCGCCGGCGACGGCGTGGTCTTCGACGGTCACGAGCGGCCGTCCCGACGACAGCAGGCGGGCGATCCGCGCCACGTCCAGCGGCTTGGCGAAGCGGGCGTTGACGATGGCGACGCTCAGGTCCTCCTCGTCGGCGAGGATGTCCGAGGCGGCCAGGGCGGGCTCACACATCGGGCCCAGGGCGAGGATCGTTGCGTCGTCGCCCTCGCGGAGGATGCGGGAGCGGCCGGGTTCGAACGGCGGGCAGGCGCCCGGCAGATCCTCCGGAACCTCGTCGCGCGGATAGCGGATCGCCGACGGCGTGTCCAGCGACAGGGCGCAGTCCAGGGCGGCCGCCATCTCCGCCCGGTCGGCCGGCGCCATCAGCGTGACATGCGGCAGGGGGCGCAGCCAGGCGATGTCCGTGAATCCGTGGTGGGTCGGTCCGTCGGTTCCGACCAGTCCGGCGCGGTCCATGCAGAGGATGACCGGGAGCTTCTGGAGGGCGGCCTCCTGGAACACCTGGTCCATCGCCCGCTGCATGAAGGTGGAGTAGATCGCCACCACCGGTCGGCTCCCGGCGCGGGCGAGCCCGGCGGCCATGGCGACCGCGTGCGACTCGGCAATGCCGACGTCGAAGGTCCGGTCGGGGTGCGCCTCGCGGAACTTCGCGAGCCCCGTTCCATCGGGCATGGCGGCCGTGACGGCGACGATCCGTTCGTCCCGGTCGGCGGCCTCGGTCAGGGCGTCGGCGAAGACGTCGGTCCACATCGGGTGGGCCTTTGGGGCGAAGACGGCCTGTCCGTCGGCGTCCACGGTGTAGGCGGACGGGCTGTGGAAGCGGCAGGGGTCCTCGACGGCGTACTTGCAGCCGCGTCCCTTCTCGGTGTGCACGTGCAGCAGGACCGGCTGGTCGATGTCGGCGAGGCGGCGCAGCACGCGGATCAGCTCGGGGATATCGTGTCCGTCGATCGGCCCGAAGTAGGGGATGCCGAGCGCCTCGAAGACCTGTCCGCCGTGGATCGTCGTCCGCAGCCCGGACTTGATGTGCCGCAGCGCTTCGGAGATATCGTCGCCCATGGGCAGGCGCCGCAGCAGGTACTCGGTGGACTGCTTGAGGTTCGAATACGTGTGTGTCATGCGGATGTGATCGAGGGCGTGCGCCATCGCCCCGTGCGTCCGGTCGATCGCCATCGAGTTGTCGTTCAGCACGATGAGCATCTGCCGGTCGATCAGCGAGACGTTGTTGATCGCCTCCATGCTCGCTCCGTTGACGATGCTGGCGTCGCCCACGACGGCGACGATCTTCGTGTCGCGCCCGGCCGCCCGGTCGCCCAGCGCCAGCCCGGCTGCGGTGGAGATCGCCGTCCCGGCGTGTCCGATGGCGAACAGGTCGTAGTCGCTCTCCGAGGGGGCGGGGAACCCGCTGAGCCCGCCGGCCTGCCGGAGCCGGTCAAACGCCTCGTTCCGCCCCGTGAGCAGCTTGTGCGGGTAGCACTGGTGCCCCACGTCCCACAGCAGGCGGTCGTGGGCGAAATCGAACACGTGGTGCAGGGCGATTGTCAGGTCGGTCACCCCGAGGTTGCTCGCCAGGTGTCCCCCGCGCCGCGAGAC
>CAZADC010000510.1:0-2586 GCA_964483755.1 uncultured Planctomycetaceae bacterium
CCAGGGGCTTGATCAGGCTGGGGACCATCTTCATGTCCAGATAGCTGGGCACGCACCCCATGAAGAGCAGGGTCTCGGCCGTTTCCTTGAGCTTTCCGGCCTTGTCAATCGCCTTGCCGACGGCCGACCCGGCCGATTCGGCGGCATCCTCGGCCGCCTCGTCCGCACGGCGCTTCTGTTCCTCGCTGCATCCAGGCGCGAGAAGGCCCGTCAGCAGCACGCCCGTCAGGATTGCGATGAGGGCTCTCATGGGTGTTCTCCGTGGTTTAATCCCCTTGCGGATCACTCACTCGCAGGGCGCGTCGCGACGGCCGAGCGGAGCTCTTCCACTTCGCGCTGGAGGCGGGCGATCTCCGCACGCGCCTTGTCCAGACGGTCGCGATACTCGTCCCGCTCGCGGACGGTCTCGCGCAGGGCGGCGATCTGCTTGTCCTTCTGCTCGACGAGGAACTCCGCGCGGCGCAGACGTTCGCACAGCCCGGTTTCGCGCGCCCGCAACTCGGCGACCTCTGCGGTCAGCATCCGGTTGCGGTCCTCGATACGCTCCAGCTTCGCCCGCAGCTCGGCGACCTCGGCGAGCAGGCGGTGCTCGTCCCGCCCGTCGTCGGGCGTGGGGTCGGCCGGTCTGATGCGCTCGCCGCATCCCGCCGTCGCCGCGAGCACTGCCATGAGCACGATTTGCCGCATGCCCGCATGATACGTCCGCGATCCGTCCGACGCCACCGGTTAGGAGGTGGGCGCGAGCCGGCACCCATGCCCCCACAGAGCGGAGAGGGCACGGCGCCGACAGCGACCCGGACCGGTCGCCACCATGGCGTTCATGCTCTCTCCGCGGCCAAGTCGCTTCCTCTGTTCCGGTCTCTCGGCGTCATCGCGGCCAGAGGCAGACGGCGTCGGGGTCGATCTTCGGGTGGATCTCCTGATCGGGTGCGATCGGCAGGTCGCCGCGGACGAGCAGGTGGATCGACAGGTCCGCCAGGTCGGCGAGGACGACCTTCTCGGCGCCCATGTCTTCGACGACCCGCACCGCGGCGGGCGCGGGTCCGCCCGAGGGGGCGACGTTCTCCGGGCGGACGCCCAGCAGCATCCGCTCGGCGGATTCCCCCGCGGCCGGGCAGATCGGGACTCCGGATTCCGTCACCCACGCTCCGCCCTTTCGGGTGACGGGGATGAGATTGATGGCGGGCTGGCCGAGCTGGCGGGCGACGGTCGGCGAGGCGGGGCGGCGGTAGATCTCCTCGGGGCGTCCGGACTGGAGCACCCGCCCGTCGGACAGCACCACCACGCGGTCGCCCATCGACAGCGCCTCGGTCTGGTCGTGCGTGACGTAGAGCATCGGTGCGGCGAGCTCTCGCCGCAGAACAACCAGCTCGACGCGGAGCTGCTCGCGGAGCTTGGCGTCGAGGTTGGTGAGCGGCTCGTCCATCAGGAAGATCCGCGGCCGGCGGACGATGGCGCGCCCGATCGCCACGCGCTGCATCTCTCCGCCGGAGAGGCGCGTCGCCCGGCGGTCGAGCAGGCGCGTTATCCCCAGCAGGTCCGCGGCCCGGCGGACGCGCTCGTCAATCGCGTCGGCCGACATCTTCCGTCCCGGAGCGCGGAGGGGAAACGAAAGATTCCGCCGGACGGTCCAGCTCGGGTAGAGCGAGAAGTTCTGGAAGACCAGGGCGACGTCGCGCTCGGCCGGGGCGAGCCGCGTCACGTCGCGCCCGCCCATGCGGACGGTTCCGGCCTGTGGCGTCTCGAGCCCTGCCACGGTGCGAAGCAGCGTCGTCTTGCCGGCGCCCGTCGGGCCGAGCACGACCACCAGCTCGTCGGCGCCGACGCGCAGGTCGACCCCGTCGAGCGCAACGGTCCGCCCGAACCGCTTCGTCACGCCGCTCAGTTCCAGAAACGCCTCGTCCATCATGACTCCGACACATTCACACAAGACTGACCACAGAGGGCACAGAGGACTCAGAGGGCGGAAGCAGCAGAAGCAGCACAGCGCCCTGATGTCTGGTCTACTGCTCGCGATCGTTTCCGGGACGTTCGGGTGCTTCACCGCTGCTTCCTGCACATTGCTTCATGTCAGCTTCTTCTCAACTCTCTGTGTTCTCTGTGGTTGCTGTTTCATACGGCCGTTCCGGTCGCATCGAAGAGCCGCACGTGGGCGGGGTCGAAATCGAGCCGGATCGCGTCGCTGACGTCCCACCCGGCCGCGGGATCGGCCCGCAGGACGAGCGTCTCGGCGAGTCCGGCGTCCACGTGGACCGACCGCCGCGCGCCCTGGTACTCATTCAGCACCACCGATCCGACGATGGGTCCGTCTTCCGCCGGGCGGACGTGCTCGGGGCGGACCCCGAGCGTGATCGGCCCGGGCGGAACATCCCGCGGCAGCGCGAATCGCGTGTGTCCGCCCTCGGGCGCGAACGTCCGCCCGTCCGCGCCGACGCTCCCGGCGACGAAATTCATCCCCGGCGAGCCGACGAAGTTCGCCACGAACAGGCTCTCGGGGCGATCGTACACCTCGGTCGGCGTGCCCACCTGGCGGATTCGCCCGGCTTCCATCACGACGATCAGGTCGGCGAGGCTCATCGCCTCCTC
>CAZADC010000511.1:0-2583 GCA_964483755.1 uncultured Planctomycetaceae bacterium
GATCGCCATCGAGCTGGCCGCCGAGTAGGCTCGCAGGGAGCACGATGATGACCCATCGAGAGAAGTTCCTTCTGGCGCTGGACGGCGGGCGTCCGAGCGGGCGCGTGCCGCACTTCGAGCTCGTCTTCTTTCTGACGATGGAGGCGTTCGGGCGCGTTCATCCGCTCCAGCGCCGCTACGGGCAGTGGGACCAGATGACCGAGCGCGAGCGAAACCTACACCGCCGTGACGTGGCCGACGTGTACGTGCAGACCGCCCGCCGCTATGAGCACTCGGCGATCTTCTTCCATCCGCCGGACGGGTGGACGTCGGCCGACGACGTGCTCGCCGCGCTGGAGCACGTTCGCGACCTGTCCGGCGGCGAGTACTTCACCATGATGCACGGTGACGCCACGTTCGGCGTGCCGCACGGGGACGCGATGATGGACTTCGTCGGGCGGCTCGCCGACGAGCCCGACGCCGTGACCGACGAGGCGGCCCGCCGGGTGGACGACGCCCTCGCGGCGGCGGAGACGTTCGCCGGAACCGGGCTGCTCGACGGGTACGCGCTCTGCTCGGACTACTGCTTCAACGACGCGCCGTTCCTCTCGCCGGCGATGTTCGACGAGTTCGTCACGCCGCACCTGACGCGCCTGATCGCCGGGTATCGCGAGATGGGCTTCCGCACGATCAAGCACACGGACGGGAACATCATGCCGATCCTCGACTCGCTCGTAGCGGCCGGGCCGGACGCCCTGCACAGCCTCGATCCCCAGGGGGGCGTGGACATCGCCGAGGTCAAGCGGCGGGTCGGCGAGCGGGTGTGCCTGATCGGAAACGTCAACTGCGGGCTGCTGGACACCGGCACGGACGAGGAGGTCGTCGAGTCGGCCCGCTGCGCCCTGCGCCACGGCATGCCGGGCGGGCGGTACGTGTTCTCGACGAGCAACTGCATCTACACGGGCATGGACCTGTCGCGTTACGAGCTGATGCTCGACGTGTGGCGCGCGGAAGGCAGCTACGGCGGGTAGGCGGCGGGAGCGACGCCGCTCAGATGTTCTCGCCGTAGAGCATCGCGCGGGTGAAGCGGGCGAGGATGCGGTCGTTGACGAACAGCAGCGGCATGAGCATCCGAAGCGAGGTCGTCGGGGGGCGGAGGTACTCGGCCAGCGCCGTGCGCCACGCCGTCTTGAACTGCATCAGCGCTTCCTGCGGGTTGTCGGCGTCGAGAGCGTCGTTCGCCACGTCCGCCCCGACCAGCGCGGAACGCACCGTCGGCATGACGGTCTGCCCGGCGATGGTCTCCACGAATCCCCCGGCCGTGCCGATCAGCAGGCAGCGCTTGGCGACGTGGGTCTCGAGGTCCAGCGCCACCCCGGCGGGCGGGCGCCACACCGCCCCGGTCGCCTTGCCCAGGGGCAGGTTGTCCGGGAGCAGCTCGGCCTGCTTGAGCTGCGCGACCAGCGTCGAGAGCTCCGCGCTCCGCGTGCCCGACGCCACGGAAGACGACACCACGCGCACGTGCAGCGTCCGGTCGGTGACGAAGAACATCCCCAGGTCGCTGTGCTCGGGCAGCTCGACGACGTTCAGCACGCCGGACAGCTCCTCGGCGTCGCGCCTGCCGGGGATTGCCACGTCGATCCCGGCCGCCGTCAGAGAGGAGTGCGGCAGCGAGCGGACCGCCAGTCCGAGGTCGCGGACGATCTCGTTCGGACGGGAATGGGCGATCAGCAGCAGCTCGGCGTGAACGGTCCTCCCGCCGACGAGCCGCACGCCGTTCTCCTCGAGATGCATCTCCGGCGTATTCTGGGGGTTGTAGTTCTCGGCGCCCGCGGTCTCTGCCCGGCTGCGAAGGGCCTTGACCAGCTCCTCCGTTCGGAAGAAGTACCCGGCCGTCGCGCGGGATTTGTGCTCGGCGCTGCGCTGGAGCGGTGCGTTGTGATACCGCACGCGGTCGAACGGTACTGCGCCGGACGCCTTGGCCAGCGAGGTCCCCAGCCCCTTCATGCGGAACAGGTCGCGCGGCGCCCAGTCGGACAGGGGGGACTCGGTGGTCCGCGCCTCGGTGTCGACGACGATGACGCTCCGCCCGCGGTCGGCCAGGCTCCAGGCGGCGGCGTATCCGGCGGCGGACGCGCCCAGAACGGCGATGTCGTAGGTCTTCGGCATGCGGCGAAGTCTATCCGCCGGCGGGGGATGTGGCAAGGGCGCCGGCGGACGTGCGGGGAGCTTTTTCCGGCCCGGCGGCGCCGGTCAGGCGCCGGGGTCGGCGAGGTCCTCCCACCCGGGCAGCGTGAACCCGTGGCGGGTCAGCACCTGACGCGCGAGGACCAGGTCGTCCACGTGGAAGACCATCACGGCGTTCTCGTGGCTGCGGATCGCCAGGGGGTAGGCGAAGTGGACGTTGATCTCCGTCTGCAGCAGCAGCCCGCAGATGCGCACCAGCGCCTGTCGGTCCTCGAGCTCGACCAGCAGGACCTGGCTCTCGGTGAACGGAATCTCGCGGCGGCGAAGGACCTCGCGCGCCTTGTCGGGGTCGGAGAAGATCGTCCGGATGACCGCCCAGTCCGTCGAGTCCACGATGCTCAGCCCGTAGACGTCGAT
>CAZADC010000512.1:0-2579 GCA_964483755.1 uncultured Planctomycetaceae bacterium
GCATCCCCTGCTTCGCCCGCCAGGCGCTCGAGGCCGCCCGGTTCGTCACGGACGATCCCCGCATCCACGAGCGGCTGCTGCGCGACGTACTGCGATGGGCCGCCGACATGGACCTGACGCAGTGCCCGCCGGCGGTCGCGCAGCGTCTGCATCGGCGTCTGCGGGAGCTGGCGGGCGTGGACGATCCGTATCGCGCCGTCAAGGACCGGTTCAACGGGATGGCTATGGATATGCTGGACGATCTGCGCGACAGGATCCGCCGGGCCGACGACCCCCTCGTCATGGCGCTTCGCCTGGCAATCGCCGGGAACGTCATCGACCTCGGCGTCAACGGCGAGTTGACCGAGGACGACGTCCGGCGGTCCATCGCCGCCGTGCTGGATGAGCCCTTCCACGGCGACGTCGAGCGATTCCGCCGAGCGACGGAATCGGCCGGGAGCATCCTGTACCTCGCCGACAACGCCGGTGAGATCGTGTTCGACCGGCTCCTCGTGGAGCATCTCCCGACGCAGCGCGTGACGCTCGCCGTGCGCGGCCGGGCGGTCCTCAACGACGTGACGATCGAAGACGCCCGCGCCGTCGGGCTGACAGACATCGTCGAGGTGATCGACAACGGCTCGGACGCGCCCGGAACGATCCTCGACGACTGCAGCGAGGCGTTCCGGAGGCGGTTCGACGAAGCGGACCTTGTCATCGCCAAGGGACAGGGCAACTTCGAGACGCTCAGCGACGAGGCGGCGAACATCTGCTTCCTGTTCAAGGCGAAGTGCCCGGTGATCGCGCATCTCGTCGGCCTGCCCGTCGGCACGCACGTCGCCATGCACGCCGCCGCCGAGGACGCCGACACGCGAAAGGAGCCCGCGGAGTGCCGATCGTGAGCGACGCCGACGTTCAACTTCCCGACGACCTGAAGCGGTGCGTCGAATTTCACGGACATCTGTGTCCCGGCGTGGTGATCGGCTGGTGTGCGGCCAGGCTGGGCATGGACGAGCTGTCGGCCGGTCGGTCCGGCGACGAGGAGTTGATCGCCGTCGTCGAGAACGACACCTGCGCCGTCGACGCCGTGCAGGTGCTCACCGGGTGCACGTTCGGCAAGGGCAACCTGATGTTCCGGGATTACGGCAAGATGGCCTTCACCTTCGCAACACGGGGCGACGGGCGATCGATCCGCCTGCGGGCGATCCCCTCCGGGCCGGACCTGCCCGACGAGCTCCCCGAGGGCGAGCGCCGGCGCCGTCTGATTGAGTACATGCTGGCGGCCGACCCGGCCGAACTGTTCGACGTGCGGCGGAACGTGCTGCCCTCGCTTCCCCAGCCCGCACGGATTCACGAGAGCGTCGTCTGCGACGAGTGCGGCGAAAGCGTAATGTCGACCCGCATCCGCGAGATTGAAGGCCGATCGCTCTGCATCCCTTGCGCCGCGGCCGTCGGGGACGACGCTGCGCCTGACGATCCGCGCGAAACCGACACAAACGAATGAGGAGAGGAGCCGGATGAAAATCGCGATTCCCGTAGCCGACGGCAAGCTGTGCCTGCACTTCGGACACTGCGAGCAGTTCGCGCTCGTCGACGTCAACGACGCCGACCGGACGATCCGCGGCGTCGAGCATCTGACGCCGCCGCCGCACGAACCGGGCGTGCTGCCGCGCTGGCTTGGCGAGCAAGGCGCCGACGTCATCATCGCCGGCGGCATGGGCCGTCGCGCCCAGGACCTGTTCGCGCAGAACGGCATCCGTGTGGTCGTCGGCGCGCCCGACGGCGAGCCGGAAGAGCTCGCCGCGGCCTACGTCTTCGGCCGGCTGGAAGCGGGCGAGAATGTCTGTGACCACTGAACCCGGCGCGGAGTTGCTGCACGAGACCCGCCGGGAGGCGCACCCGCGGTGCGTCGTCTGCGGGCGACCCGACCCGCCGGGGCTCGGGCTGGACTTCCGCGTCCGGCCGGACGGCAGCGTGATCGGCCGGTTCGACTGCCCCGACGACTTCGAGGGATACGGCGGCATGTTGCACGGCGGCGTGATCTCCGCCGTCGCCGACGGCGCGATGACCAACTGCCTGTTCGCCCACGGCGTCGCCGCCGTGACGGCTGAGTTGAACGTTCGCTTCCGCCATCCCGTACAATTGGGGTCGCCCCTGACGGTGACGGCCCGCATCGCTCGGCGCGCCGAGCCGCTGTACCTGCTCGAGGCCGAGCTCGCCCAGGACGGCGAGGTCAAGGCCCGGGCGACCGCGAAGTTCATGGAAATCGACGGAGAGCCGCAGACGTGAGCGACACGAAGAACACGATCGACCAGTTCCGAATCCCCGAGCGGCCGAACTACGTCCTGCAGGACGATGAGGACGTCGTCTTCCGCGTCGCGTTCGAGTCGGATATCCCGCTGATCCTCAAGGGCCCGACCGGATGCGGCAAGACGCGGTTCATCGAGCACATGGCCTGGGAGCTGGGGATCCCGCTGGTGACCGTCTCCTGCCACGAGGATCTCACCGCAGCGGACCTTGTCGGGCGATTCCTGTTCAAGGACAACGAGACGGTCTGGCGGGACGGGCCGCTGACGCTCGCCGTCCGTCACGGCGGCATCTGC
>CAZADC010000513.1:0-2563 GCA_964483755.1 uncultured Planctomycetaceae bacterium
CACGGACGGGGCGGCGATCACGTTCGACTCCACCGTGTCGACCGGCAACATGACCATCTTCTTCGAAAACGACCAGACCGTCGTTGCGCGCGGCGGCTCGGGCGACGATGCCTTCTTCTTTGCCGCCGAAGGCAACACCGAGAACGTGGACGTGGACGGCGGCGACGGCGACGACTTCTTCTACTTCTGGGATACGCTCACCGAGAGCGACAGTGTCGATGGCGGCGAGGGCAAGGATACGCTGTCGGTCAGGAACCTGAGCGACGCCCCGGCGAGCCTCGTCAACGCGCTGTCCGGCATGGAGGTGCTCCAGTTCGAGGATCCGATCTCGTCGACCCTCGACGCGTCGGAGTACGATCTCGACGAGTTCGTCTTCAACGGCGGTCCGAGAAATGGCCAGACGACCATCACCGGGATCGAGAGCGACGATCGCTTCGTCTTTACCTCCGACCAGGGCGACACCGACAAGACGCTCAACCTGACGGGCGAACGGGCCGGCGAGTCGTTCTTCATGGAGATGCGCGCCGCACCCAACGGGTCGTTCACGAAGCGCCTTGACAAGGTCACCGACGGCAATGTCGAGATCGTGGCGAACACCAACTCCGGCAACGACGTGTCGGCGGTATATTTCAACAGCAACATCACCTCCGTCACCATCGCCTCGACGGGAAGCAACGAGAACGCCAACGTGATCGAGGCGGTCGATACCGGCTCCGAGAACTACTTCGCCTTCGGCAACGACGACGGGCCGACCTCGTTCAAGATCGTGGGCGAACAGGCGCTGACCATCGCCGCGCGCGAGGGCACCGATATCACGTCGAGCACCGACGTGTCGGGCTTCGAGGAGGCGGTCAACGTCGACGCGAGCGAGTTCGAGGCGGTGCTGCGGATCGCGCTCTCCAACTCCGCCGACGTGCTCGTCGGCGGCAGCGGAAACGACATCATCTACGGCCTGGGCGGCGACGACGAGCTGACCGGGGGCGGCGGCGCGGACCAGTTCCGCTACGTGGGCTCGAACGGTACCGACACGATCCTCGACTTCGTCGTCGGCGAGGACAAGATCGGGCTCAAGGAGTTCGACTTCGAGAACACGGAGGAGACCTTCGCCGGCACGACGCTCGCCAGCGCGGATTACGTCGACAACCGCAACGGCATCACCGAGATCGGCAACGCGGACGACTTCAAGGTGATCGAGTTGCAGCAGGCGTTCTCGACCGACCAGATCCAGAACGACACCGGCGCGGAGGTCGAAGCCTATGTGCTGGTCTTCAACTCGACGACCGGCAAGGGCGAACTGTGGTACGACGACGACTGGAGCACCAGCGGCCGCGACCACATCCTGACCTTCGACAACGTGGAAGACCTCGTCGGCGTCCAGGGCTTCGGCAACACCGACTTCGTGGAGTTCATCGCCTGACGGCACGCCGTCACGCCAGGACGGCGGGGGAGCGCGACGCACCCCCGCCTGCGGGCGGGCGCTTCCCTCGGGCGTCCACTCCCGCCAAGTCAAGGCCCGCCCCCACGGCGGGCCTTGCGCGTTTCACGGCGAGGGGCCGGTGGTGAGGCCCCCGAAGGCTGCGAGAGGTCTCACGCGCCGTGATCTTCGGGCCGATGTCCGACGGCTTTCGGGTCTGGCGCCAACAGATTGTTTCCAAATGAGTTTTCCGCGAGGCGGTTGCGATCTTCGCCATGCTCGGGCCACATTTCGCGGCATCTCCGGAGACAGTCCGTGCGCCGGGCCCAGAGAGCATCCCGCCACGGAACCAATGACCCTCCTGCCTTGGTGCCCCAGGCATTTGAGGGGCGCCTGCGCCGCATCTTGCCGGGTGAGCGCACCTTTGTCGCCTTTGCAGCGCCCCCGCTCCGCCTGTAACGTGAGGTTTGTTAACCCTGTCAGGGTCGGTCGCCCGCTGTTGGGCCAGACCGTTTAACGAGTGCATGTGAGTATCGGTAACCGCGGGGGCGCCCCGGTACCTCATCATGCCCGATGAGGAGCAGTGTAATGAGTAACCCAACCGCCACGGGCGATACCCCCCTTTCCATGTCCGGACAAATCGTCGTCGACCGCGCCTTCCCGCGCGGGGGGGCGGATGCCGCAGAGGCGGAGCGCCCGGCGTCCTTCGACTTGCCCGGTCTCTGTGCGGAAGCGCGGGTACAGGCGTCCTTCGGGCGGGTTCCGGCACATCTCGCCCGCAAGGGCGATCCGGTCCTTGTCTCCGGCAACCGGTATCGTCAGATCGAAGCCGTGCGCGAATACCGGTTCGATCCCGAGTTGCTCGCCAACCGGCCCGAGATCCGTCCGGTGTCCCTGCGCGGCCGATGCGCGGGCCCGGACGGGGCAGAGGGTGTTCTGCAGGTCTCTCCCGGCCAACGAATCCAGATGGACGAACACGCCTACGGTGGGGGACAATGCCTCGTCCCCGCGCGCGAACTGGGCCGTGTCTCGGCGGATCCCCGTGCAGCCGCCGAGACCTTGACCTACTTCAGGTTCGTCTTCGCCGAACCCGTCCTGCTCTGGGTCGAAGGGCTATGGCTGGAATGCCCTCGCCCCGACGAGGGTTGA
>CAZADC010000514.1:0-2559 GCA_964483755.1 uncultured Planctomycetaceae bacterium
GCACTCGGTGGTCAGCACGCGATCGGCGGGCATGTCCTTGCGGATGCCCTCGATCAGCTCGCCGTAGCCCTCGATCCACCAGTGTCCGCCGCCCAGCGGATGGCCGTGGCTGGCGTCGAAGCACAGCGGAGGCGCGGCGGCCGCCACCTGGTCAATGTACACGGCGTGGGTGCCGTAGTGATCGAGCAGTCGCAGCACGATGCTCTTGACCTTCTGCTGCCACAGCTCGGTGGTGACGCACATCGGGGCGAGCCTGATGGGCGTGCCGTCCTCGTACTTGCCGCCGTACTGTTCGGTGTAGGGCTCGCCGTCGGGCTGCTTGGCGGCGGCGGGCAGGGCGACCTCGCTGAACTGCCAGTCCTCCTGCCCCTTGTCGAGAGTGTCCCACAGGCGACCGTTGATGTAGGGCATGACGTGGACGCCGTTGTCCTGCAGCCTCTCGACGTTCTCGCCGAAGCCCTCTTTCGGCGGAAAGTAGTGCGGGTAATCGTTGTCGAAGGGAATGCTGTGCCAGTTGTACCAGTGGTGGCCGACCGGCAGACCGAGGTAGTCCGCCAGCTTCGCCGGGCCCATGCCCCCGCCGCCGATGCTCCAGGCGCACAGCTCGCGAAGCCAGCGCGGGCTGTCGGCCCGGCCCTCGTCGGAGAGCTTCGGGAACCAGTCGGCTTCGGCGCGGACGAAGTCCCTGTAGAAGACGGCCGCGTCGTACCAGTCCCCGCGCATCAACTTCCACACGGCCCGTCCGGGCAGCTCGTAATCGCTGGCGGGTCGGCTCATGTCCGCCGCGGGCACGTCCCACATCAGCGTCACGCGCTCCCGATCCGCTGTGCTGCGGGCGGACAGGTCCTTGGTCGCCCCGTGCGGGTCGTGGATGGCGACGTACAGGCCGCTGCCGCGCTGTTCGTCGTAGGCGGCCATGAAGGGCATCGGCGCCATCCAGCCGCCCGGGTAGGTTCCCTCGTACTCGAAGTCACTGCCCCACACGTCCGGTCTGACCTCGCCCGGGCCGCGGGGAATGAGCAGCTTCGCCGCCTCCCCGGGCGGCCGCAGGGCGACCTGCGGAAAGCGCGCCCGCCAGAGCGTCCACTTCTCCGAGTCGTTCTCGACGGTCAGGTTCCAGCGGACGGCCGAAGCCGTCCGGTCGGCGACGCCCTTCAGTTCCACCGTCAGAGCCCCCGGTCCGGCTTCCTTCCGCCCCGCCCAGCGGATCAGCAATCCGTCCGGCGTGTCCTGCGCGGTCACTTCCTTCCAGCCGGCGACCGCGGTGAGCTCCACGTCCTCGTCCTCACCGATGCGCCGCAGGACGAGCTCGAAGAGCGGCAGGGGCTCGTCGGCCAGCAGGTCATTGCCGTGAACCAGGTCCGCCACGGCCAGCAGATCGGCCCCGTCGCCGGTCGTCTCGAAGGCCAGGCCCAGCTCTCCGATGACCACCGTCAGCATGTTGTCGGGCGTCCGGCCGGCAATGAGCTCCGTCACGTCCCTGTCTCGCCCGGCTTCCCGCAGCCGGTCGGCCACGGCCAGGCGCAGCAGGGCCCGCGCACGCTCGTCGCCCCGGGCGCTCTTCGCCGCGGCCCGTGCCTCGGCGATTCGAGCGGACGTGCTCTCCGGCGCACCGAAGCTCGGGGATGCCGCCAGAAGAACGGCCAGAACGAAGACAAGGCCCGCCAGGGACACAATGTTCATGTGCAATCTCCTCTGCGTGGACGAGTTCGATATGGCTGCCGGTCGACAGTTCCTGTCGGCCTCTGGATTCTATCGTCGGCCGCCGAGTCGGCAAGAGCTCTATGTGTCAAGGACGGGCAGGCGGGTGCCCTCGCTCCGCGGCGGCCTTCGATAGCGGCAGGTCCCAAGAGGCGGTTTTCCTGTTTATGGGGAGTTTCCGTGTACGGAAAAGGGCTGGAAACGGGAAATCCGTCGCTCCGTTCCGCCCGGATCAGAGAGGACCCACTGGCGGGCCTGTCGCGGCGAGGGTTGATCGAGTTCGTGCATACGCCGCGGCCGGGCTTCTATCGGATGGCGGAGCCACAGCGGAACTTTTGATCTCCTGGGTTGACCGAACCCTTCCATCGCGACGCTTGCACCGCCCTGGAGATGCCGCACGTGCAATCGAGCACACCCCGGAGAGGCATCGTTGGCCCTGGAAATCAGAGAAAGACTAGGTCAATCAGACAGAGAACATCGTGCCCAGGGCGTTGAGGATGGCCTTCATCTCGGTGGGTTTCAACGTGCCGATCTTCCTGGCCAGCCTCCGTTTATCGATCGCTCTGACCTGATCGACTGCCGCCACGCCGTCCTTGCCCTTGACCTTGGTGGCAATTCGGAATGGATAGGTCCGGCCGCTCGTCAGCGGGACAACGATCACGGTGTTCAGGTGTGCATTAAGCTCGTCCGGCGAGACGACTACGGCCGGACGGGTCTTGCGTATCTCGCTGCCCAGGGTTGGATCGAGATTGACCCACCAGACCTGCCCCTGGGCGCCCTTCATGACCAGTCCCCGTCGTCGGAGGTGACGTCCCAGTCTTCCAGGACATCCTCCCCGGCGGCGTGGCAGGCCGCGGC
>CAZADC010000515.1:0-2557 GCA_964483755.1 uncultured Planctomycetaceae bacterium
CCACCTATACCCGGAATTGGACGCCTCATAACTTTAGTTGTGACAGAGCACTAGGATGACGGCATGAGCGATTCGCCGACGGCATCGAACCGATGGTCGGAGGACCTGGCCGCGTTCGACGACCCGCTGGTTCACCGCCTCCGTGACAGCGGCGACGTGTGGGATCTGCCGGAAGGCCAGCTCCTGCTGCCGCAGGCGTTCGGCTTCTGCCGCGGCGTGCAGCGGGCGCTGGCCATCCTCCAGCGGGAGGTCGCCGAGCCGCGCACCCGCGGACGGCTGGTGCTGCTCGGTGAGATCATCCACAACCCTTGGGTGAACGACTTCTTCCGCCGGCGCGGCGTGCGCGTGCTCAGTCGGGCCGAGCTGAGCGATCTGGAGGACCACGTCCGCCCGGCCGACTGCGCCGTGATCCCCGCGTTCGGCGTGCCGCTGGAGGTGCAACGCCGGCTCGCGGAGATCGAATGCGAGGTGATCGACACGTCGTGCGGCGACGTGCGGCGCCTGTGGGTGTGGGCCGAGCGGGCGGTCGAGCAGGGATACGGAGTCGTGATCTTCGGGCGGGCCCGCCATGACGAGACGGTCGTCACGAAGTCGCGCCTGGCGGCCGCGGGAGGGAAGTATCTTGTCCTGGGCGATCTCGGCGAGGTGGACCTGTTCTGCCGGCTCGTCGCGGCCGCGGCGCCGGAGGGAGCCTTCCGCGAGCATTTCGGGCCGGAGGCCACGAATGCCGATGGCGTTGCGCCGCTCCACCGCCTGGCGCAGGTCAGCCAGACGACGATGCTGTACGAGGAGACGATGGAAGTCCGCCGGCGCATCCGCGAGGCGTTCGTGCGGCGGTTCGGGGACGACGAGACGGACGGACGGCTGCTGTTCGAGCCGACCGTCTGCCGGGCGACGCAGGACCGGCAGAACGCGGCGATCGAGCTCTGCCGCAGCCGTCCGGATCTGGTGGTGGTCGTCGGCGGGTTCGGCTCGTCGAACACCCGCCACCTGTTCGAGCTGGCGCGGGACTACGCCCCGGCGTGGTTCATCGAGGACGTCGCAGGGATTCTCTCCGAGCATCGGATCCGCACGTTCGATCCGCAGACGGAGGGCGCGCGCGTGGCGGCCGACTGGCTGCCGGAACGCCGCCCGCTGCGGATCGGCGTGCTGGCGGGCGCCTCCTGTCCCGAAGCCGTCGTGGGACAGGTGCTGCACAAGCTGGCGGGCTTCCTCGGCGGGGAGTGAGGGTCGGGCGCCGGCCGTTGCGCCGCAGGGGCGCAGCGAAATGCCAATGCGAGGAAGCAATGCAGCGGATTGACTTCGCCGGCGGGCGCGCCGCCCTGGCCGTTTCGACCGCTATTCCTTCGGCAGGCGCTTGGTGACGCGGACGGGTTCGTTCCTGTCCGCCGACTCGTAGAGGGCATCCATCAGATCGGCCAGCATGATGCCCAGGCGACCGGCACAGCGGGGCTTGGCCTTGTTCAGGATCGCGTCAGCGAAGTTCCGGGCCGGCGTGACCGTCGGAATCTTCCAGCTCTTCGGGGCGGCCGTGATGTCTTCCTTCAGGCCGCGCCCATTGATGAGGAAATCGCCGCCGTGCGGGCTGATCTCCATCCGCGCCTTGTCGCCCTGGAAGGTCAGGTGGCTCTTCCACGTCGGACAGTTGCCGCCGGAGGTGATCGAACCCATGCACCCGTTGGCGAAGCGGATGCACGCTACGGCGTTGATGTCCACCTTCGTTCCCTTGTTGTCCGTGAAGCAGAAGACTTCCCGCACGGGCGAGTCGACCAGGTACATCATCGCGCTGAGCACGTGGGCGGAGCTGTCGTAGAGCTGCCCGCCGCCGGAGAGCTCCGGCTTCTGTCGCCATTTGCCCTTCGTCCCCTGCTTCCACCCCTGCGCCATGATCCCGGTGACAAGCTGCAGCTCTCCGAGCTTGCCGTCGGCGATGAACCGCCGTGCGTAGGCGAAGGTGTCGGTGTACGTGCCCTGAATGGCGATCTGGCAGATGAGCTTCTTGCGCTTCGCGCGGCGGACGAGCTTCCGCGCGTCGTCGGAGTTCGTGACCATGGGCTTCTCGACCATGACGTGGGCGCCGGCGCCGAGCGCGTCATAACCGTGGCCGAAGTGCAGCGTGTGCGGGCTGGAGACGATCACCGCGTCGGGGGTTTGCGCCTTGAGCAGCTTCTCATGGTCGGCGTAGATCTCCGGATGGTGGTCCGGCAGATCGCCGGCGAGGCGCTCGGCGTTCTCGGTGGCCGGATCGGCCAGCGCGACGACGTCGAACTCCGGCACGTGATCGTTGATCGCCCGGACGTGGCTGCGAACGAAATTACCGCAGCCGATGATGCCGAGGGAGATGCTTCGCTTGCGGGCGCGGGCGGACTTCTTCCTGACCATGACGGTCTCCATGGGTTGTCGGGGACGGGGAATCCAAGCAGTCGCCGTATCGTACGGACAGGCGCGCCGGCGTCAAGGAGTGACGGCGCAAATCGAATCGGCCGTCGGATCCGTCAGGTCTTGACGGTGTCCAGCATGACGGCCGCGATGGGACCGAACATCAGGATCGGCAGCC
>CAZADC010000516.1:0-2540 GCA_964483755.1 uncultured Planctomycetaceae bacterium
CGGGTCCGAGCCCCATTCGAGCTGGCTCATGAACCCGCCGCCGACGGCGTTGAGGTCGGCCATCAGGTCGCGGATGATCAGGTACATCGCCAGGGACTGGTCGAACCGCTTGCTGTCGTCGTCGTCACGCAGCTCCAGGCGTTTGCCGACGTGCTCGTCAATCCACGCGCGAAGCTCCTTGAGCTCCTTGCGGGGGTACGCGCCCTTGCTGAGCATGTCCGCGAGGAGCTTCATGTCCAGGCGGGCGATCTCGACGCCGAAGGTCCTGCGCGTCGGGATCACGTGGGCCAGGGCGGTTTCCATGCCCATCGAGTCGTGCCCGAAGATCACCACGCGCCGCCCCTTGAGCCCGACGCGCGTCAGTGCCGCGTAGCACCAGTCGATCAGCGCCTCGGCCGTCGGGGCGGTCATTTTCGGCTTCTGTCCCGTGTCCGGCCAGGTGCCGACGTTCAGCGCCGCCTGCCTGCCCATCTGCGCCAGCGCCCCGTTGACGGCATGGGCGAAGACGACGCCCGGCTTGGGCCCGCTGTTGCCGCAGGTGATGTTGACCGGCACGTCGGCGGGGAAATGGCTGAGCAGGCTGATGAGCGTCAGCTGGGGGAACGCCCACGTGTCCGGGGCGCAGACGATCGCGTCCACGCCGGCGTCCTGGAACTGGCGCGCGACGATGTCCGCCTGCTTCTCGCCGTCGATCAGCACGTCCGACCAGACGACGCGGGCGGGCGTGCCGTCCGGCATGGTCACCGACTTCGCGACGGCGTCGGCGACGTGCTCGACGATGCTGACGCACCGGGTCCGGGACTTCTCGTCGATCCGGGGATCGCTGGTCGCGCAGATGCCGAACGTTACGGGCTGGGGGGCGGCGGCGGACGGGACGCCGAGCTTGGCTGCCTTCGAGCTGACCATCGGTTCTCTCCTGACTTGTCGTTGCGTGTCATACCTGCGGCCCGCGGCCGGACGCGATGTTCGCGGTAACCGCGGAACGCGAATCCTAGCGCGCGGCCGCGGCGGGCTCAAGGCTCAACTCCAGCGGTGCGGGAACCGGGCGATCGGGGCCGGCCTCAGCCGCTACGATCGGGCCTGCGGTTTCCTTGTCCACGTCGCCGCGGCGTGTTAAGATTCTTCTTTCAGGAGAAGCGAATGGTAGTCGAAGACCAGAACCTGGAAGAGACGGTCGAGTCTCTCCGCGCCCGGATTCACGCGATCCGGGACTCTCTTTGACGTTCCCGCCAAGCGTGAGCGAATGTCCGAGCTGGAGGAGCGGATGAGCCGGCCGGGCTTCTGGGACAACCCCGAGGCAGCGCAGAAGATCGTCGCTCAGCTCAAGGCGGCCAAGAGCGTCGTCGCGCCCGTGGAGCAGTTGTGCGCGCGGATGGACGACGCAGCGGTCCTGCACGAGCTGGCCGTCGAGGAGAACAGCGACGAGGCGCTGAAGGAAGTGTCGGCCGAGCTGGCCCGCATCGAGGGGGACACGGAGAAGCTGGAGCTCCGGACGATGCTGTCCGGGCCCAACGACGCGAGCAACTGCTACTTCTCGATTCACGCCGGTGCGGGCGGCACCGAGAGCTGTGACTGGGCGGAGATGCTGCTGCGGATGTACCTGCGATACTTCGAGCAGCAGGGCTACGACGTGGAGGAGGTCGACCGCGTCGACGGCGAGGAGGCCGGCATCCGGTCGGTCTCGCTGCACGTGAAGGGCCCATACGCTTACGGATATCTCTCCTGCGAGCGAGGCGTGCACCGCCTCGTTCGCGTCAGCCCCTACGACGCCCAGGGGCGCCGGCACACCAGCTTCGCCTCGGTCGATGTGCTGCCGGAGCTGGAAGACGTGGACATCGAGATCGACTGGGACAAGGACGTGCGGGAGGACACCTACCGCTCCAGCGGGGCGGGCGGACAGCACGTCAACAAGGTCTCCAGCGCCGTCCGCCTGACGCACCAGCCGACGGGCATCGTCGTGCAGTGCCAGAATCAGCGGTCCCAGCACAAGAACCGCGCCCAGGCGAGGAAGATGCTCCAGGCAAAGCTCTACCAGCGGGAGCAGGCCCGCCGCGACGCCGAGCTGGCGAAGATGTACGGCGAGAAGGGCGAGATCGCATTCGGAAACCAGATCCGCTCGTACGTGCTGTACCCCTACCAGCTCGTGCGCGACGAGCGGACGGACGTCAAGAACCCCCACACCGACCGGGTTCTCGACGGCGACATCGAGGAATTCATCGACGCCTACCTCCGCCAGAGGACCGCTCAGAGGGCATAACGTTCGCGGCGGCCGGGTGTCTTGATCTATGGACGCACCAGAGCAACGGGTCTCCGCCAGGACGCGGCACGACCCGGCACGGAGGCGCACCCCGCGACGGAACGCAGGGCGCCGTCGGCCTGCGGCGGGTCGTCGGAATGACGGGAGCTGCCGATGCGTTTGACGTTCACAGGAGCCTTGACGACCGCCCTGGTCCTCGCGACGTGCACTGCGGCTGGCGGTGCGGAGTTCTCCGACGCGAAGGTCGCCGCGGCGATCCAGAAGGGCGCGGAGTTCCTCTGGT
>CAZADC010000517.1:0-2531 GCA_964483755.1 uncultured Planctomycetaceae bacterium
TGCAGTGGATGCAGGGGTTCGGCGTGCGCCCGGCGGCGTACTCGGCCGCAAAGTCGGCCACGATGTCCTCGAACAGGTCGCCGAGGTTCAGCACGTGCAGGTCGATGCCCAGACGCGTCGCGACGCGCCGCGCGTCGGCGGCGTCCTGCGGCGAGCAGCACCCCCGCGACGCGCCCGCCGGGTCGCCGGCGCGCCCGAGGCAGCAGAACACCCCCGTCACGCGCCACCCCGCATCCTTCAACAGGGCGGCGGCCACGGAGGAATCGACCCCCCCGCTCATCGCAACGATCACGCTGTCCTGCTCCGGAACCATCGAGCCGCATTATACCCCGCCGGCGATTGCGTCCTAACGCTCGACCGTCGCGCAGCCGGGCGTCGCCGCGCAGCACCCGGCGGAATCAGTCGGCCTTGCCGTGTTTCTTCGCGCGATCGAGCACCTTGACGACTTCGTCGGCCAGCTCGCACGGTGCGGTCATCCGGAACAGTCCGCCCGTCGGGCTGCCGGCCGCCATGGCGCCGCCCACGAGCCCGCCGCCGATCATCCCCGGCCCGCCGCTGGGAGCGGAAACGGTCAACGTCGCCGTGCCGAGTGGCGCGTCGCGTTCGGCATCCCGGACGGTCATCTCGCAACTGACGGTCGGCGAGGCCCCCAGCAGGAACACGCGGGCGCCCCCGGGAATGTCGAGATGCGTAATCTCGAGCGACAGCCGCACCGGGCGCGTTCCCTTCGGCTTCTCATACATGCCGTATTCCCACGCCTTGAGCTCTTTCCGGGCGGCGGGGTGCATCTTCGAGTAGTCGAATCGCATCCGCGGAGCGCTGTCTATCGGGGCGGTGGTCGCCGCCGGCGGCAGGATCATCCCCTGCGATTGCGCGAACGCCGCATAGTCGGGGGCGCGGCTCTTGAGCCAGAGGTCGTCTTTCAGCAGCAGTGACTCCACGTGGAATCTCAGCGGCGCCGCCATGTCCTGGGCGTCCACGCCGTCCGCGACCTCCACCGGTTCGACGAACACGCAGTCGTACCCGGCCAGGCTCACCCGGCTGCCCTGCTCGTCGACGAGGTTGGTGCAGCCGGACGCGACAGCGGCAATGATCGACACGACGAAAGACAATGCGCCGAGGCTGGGCATCTGATTTCTCCCTTTCCCATGTTCGTGACATGAGCGTCCCGGATTGCCCGCGCATCCGTACGTCGCTGATTATGCTCGGCACGCCGCGGCGTTCAAGGCAAAGCCGTTTCCCCGGGACCGACCGGTTTCGTCCAGCCGGCTGGGGCGCGTGCGATTGCCCCCGGCCGGGCGCGTCGCTACAATGCCGCTTTCGCGACCGCACAGGACAACCGACATGGTGCACCGAATCGAAATCCGCCCCGCCGAGGGCTTCGAGGACCCCCGCGCGGCGGGCGTCCGTCACCAGATCCGGGAGCTCGGGATCAACAGCGTCCGAAGCGTCCGTTCCGCGCGGCTGTTCTTCGTCTTCGGCGATCTGGGCGCCGACGACGCCCGCCGGGCGGCCGAGGAGCTGCTCAGCGATCCGGTGACCGAGACGCACCGTCTGGACTCATTCGAGGGAGACGCCGAACGGCGCCCCCCGGACGGGCCCCACGGCGAGATCGAGGTTCACCTCCAGCCGGGCGTCATGGACCCCGTCGCCGCCTCGACCGAGCAGGCGCTGAAGGACATGTCGCTTCCGATCGAGTCGGTCCGCACCGCGCGGCGCTACGAGCTGGACGGCGACGTGACACCGGCCGATTGCGAGACGATCGCCGGTAAGCTGCTGGCCAACCCGGTGATCGAGGACGTGTACTTCGGGCGCTACGTCCCGCCGAAAGTGCACGGGCAGGCGTATGAGCTGCGGATCAACGAGGTGCCGATCCGCGAGCTCGACGACGCCGGGCTGATGGAGCTCAGCGAGAGCGGCGACCTGTTCCTGAACCTGACCGAGATGCAGGCAATCCGCGACCACTATCGCGGGCTCGGGCGAGAGCCGCGGGACGTCGAGCTGGAGATGATCGCCCAGACGTGGTCCGAGCACTGCGTGCACAAGACGTTCCGCAGCGACGTACGGATGCTGGATCGCGAAGGGAACGTCGTCGAGGAGGTACCCAACCTCATCAAGTCGACGATCTTCGCCGCCACGCGACAGCTCGACAAGCCCTGGTGCCTGAACGTCTTCGAGGACAACGCGGGCGTCATCGCCTTCGACGACGAGCACGCCGTGTGCTTCAAGGTCGAGACGCACAACCACCCCTCGGCCATCGAGCCGTACGGCGGCGCGTCGACGGGCATCGGCGGGGTCATCCGCGACCCGCTGGGCACCGGGCTGGGCGCCCGGCCCGTCGCTAACACGGACGTCTTCTGCTTCGGCCCGACGGACATGCCGCTCGACGACGTCCCCCGCGGCGTGCTGCACCCGCGGCGGGTGATGCGCGGCGTGGTCGCCGGCGTGCGGGACTACGGCAACCGCATGGGCATCCCCACCGTCAACGGGGCCGTCTACTTCGACGACCGCTACGTCGGCAACCCGCTGGT
>CAZADC010000518.1:0-356 GCA_964483755.1 uncultured Planctomycetaceae bacterium
ACCGTCGCGGCAGGCCGTGGCACCCGGCAGGTCGACCTCGATCCGGGCAAGCATGCCTGCGGGGCAGGCATGGCGCCCAGGGAACCCGCCGCCGCAGCCGGTCTCCGGCAGCTGCTATTCGCCGCCGAGGGGGCTGTCGCCGAAGACGGTCTGTCCGAGCGGTTGATCCTCGGACGCGGCCTCCTCGTCGTCGGACTCGGCCGTCTCGGTCGCGACGGGCGTGTATTTGCAGATGCAGTCGTACATCTCGCCGTCGATCCGCCTGGCGACCTCGGGGTCCTTGAGCAGTGCGAGCCTCAGCGTGTCGACGGTGAACTCGGCGTCGAAGTTGCTCTCGACGGCCCGCCCCATGCCCT
>CAZADC010000518.1:366-2530 GCA_964483755.1 uncultured Planctomycetaceae bacterium
AGCTCGTCGGAGACGTTCGCCAGGTCGATCAGCGCCAGGGCGTTGCCCGTCGACGCCACCTCGAGCATTTCGCCTTCGATCAGGGCGGCCAGCTCGTCGTCCAGCCCGGCGAGCGCCTCGACCACGTCGATGACCTCCTCGACGGTGATGTCGTTGAGCACCGGCTCCTCGTTGGCGGCGATCACGACCTTCGTCCCCCGCAGCGCCAGCTCCCGCACGAAGGGCATGACGCCCAGGATGAAGTCGCTCCCGGCGTTGTCCACGAACAGAATCGCCTTGGCCCACTTGCTGGGCGGGCCGGGGAGCAGATCGGCCGCGAAAGCGTCGAAATCGTCCACCAGCCAGGGGCGCGGTTTGACCTCGTCGACGGACCTCATGAAGCCGTCGCCGTCGGCCTGATCGCGATCCATCGCCGCCAGCGCGCCCATGTCGAACAGGTTGCCCGCCAGCACGCCGCGGATGATGTGCAGCCATTTCTCCTCATCCGGCATGGGGTGCAGCGTGGCGACCACGTCCGGGTATATCTCCAGCGCGGTGTTGGTCTCCTGTTGCTTGATGAGGCTGTACGGGTCGCCGAGGCGGTGCTTGCGGAGCACCTCGTCGCGCGCCCGCCCGAGCTCCATCACGTCCAGGCGTCCGCTCGGCAGCGTGGCCGGGTCCTCCCGCAGGCGGTCGATCAGGGCGGAGAATTCCTGCTTCGCCTCCTCGATGCGCTTGGCCGCCGAGGGCCCGTAGCGCGTCGAGGCATGATCGAGTACGGAGTCGAAGTGCTTCTCGAAGAGGTCCAGCCAGTACTGTCGCAGCGCCTCGTCGGTCAGCAGGTCCACGTCGTGCGCGCGGTAGCGCTCGGGGTCCTTCAGCAGGCAGAAGTGGCTCATTGTCCTTCCATTGGCTTCGCGTTACTGGGGGCCGGCCTCCCGCGCCCCGGCGATCAGAGGACTTTTATCACGGTCAGGGTGCAGTCGTCAAGGCGGGTCTGGAGTCCGGCGAAGCGCCGCATCTCCCAGAGGACGTACTGGGCGACGCCCTGGGCGTCCTGTCCCTGCCCGATCGCGCGCAGCGCCGCCTCCTCGACGCGCTGACGCCCGAACGGCTCGTCCTCGAAGTTCATCGCGTCGGTCAGCCCGTCGGTGTGGGCGAGCACCACGTCGCCGCTCGCCAGCGTCATCGACTCGTGCCCCCACTCGCCGTCGGGGTCGACGCCGATCACGCCCCCGCCGGTCGACAGGTGGCAGACCTCCCCGCCCCGCAGCAGCAGCGGCGGCGGGTGCCCGGCGTTGGCGTAGGTGAACCGGTGGGACCACGTGTCCACCACGCCGTAGAACAGCGTCGCGAAGTCGCTGGTCAGCGTGTCGGCGCACAGGTCGCGGTTGACCTTGGCGAGCACCTCGGACATGTCGTAGACGTTCATCGCGTGCGCCCGCAGCGACGCGCGGATCGCGGCCATCAGCAGCGACGCGCGCACCCCCTTGCCGACCACGTCGCACACCGCCACGCCGAGATTGCCCGGCGGCAGGTCGACGAAATCGTAGAAGTCGCCGCTGAGCTGGAGCGACGGGACGTACACCGCCCCGATGTCCATCCCCTCGACCGACGGAGGCGTCGCGGGGATCATCCGACGCTGCACGTCGCGGGCGAGGTCGAGCTGCCGCTTCATCACGCCCGCATGGACGGATTCGTCGTACAGGCGGGCGTTGAGGATCGCCGCGGCCGCCTGGGTCGCCAGCGCCCGCAGCAGCGACACCTCGAACCAGTCGAACTCGTAGGGCTCGGACGTGTAGACGTGCACCACGCCCTCGGAATGCCCCTTGTACACCAGCGGCGCCACCAGCGCGCTGACAATGCCCTCCTCGCGCGCCTCGTCCCGGTAGAGCACGCGCGGGTCCGTCCGCTCGTCGGCGATGTACACCGGTTGACCGGTCGACAGCGCCTCCTGGTCGATCCGGCTTTCGGACACCAGGATCGGCCCCTTCTCCAGATACTCCGGCGACAGGTTCGCCACTGCGCGGATCAGCAGTTCGCTGTGGTCGTCGTTGAGCAGGCGGATCGAGCACGCCTTGGCGTTCAGCGCCCGCGCGACGGTCTTGGCGACCAGGTCCAGGACGCTCTGAAGGTCGTGCTGTCCGGTGAACTCGGCCGTGAGCTGGAACAGCGTCGCCAGGTC
>CAZADC010000519.1:0-2500 GCA_964483755.1 uncultured Planctomycetaceae bacterium
GATGATGGCGCTGCTGGTGCTGCTCAGGGAGCGGCGGCCCACCCGGCGCGACGCGCACGTCCGCTTCCTCAAGCTGCAGGTGGAGATCCTGCGTTCGCAGCTGCCGGGCAATCGGGTGATCCCGGATCCCGTCAAACGGCGGCGATTGCCGAAAGCTGGTGCGGAGGTGGCGCTGGGTGACTCGGCCTTCAGCGTCGGCGAGCCGATCTTCCGCAACGAGCGCTACCGCTTCGGCAGCCGGCTTGAATGCTTCCTCGACGAGCCGGGCAACAACCGCGTGGGTGGGGAAAACCGTTGGGAGGAGGGGCCATGGTGCGATCACTGCTTTTCTGCGTCACGGGAACGTTGTGCCTGATCAGCCTCGCAGGTCGGACAGCGGCTGACATGGTCAACGAAAGTTTCGAGGATACCCCCGACCATCTCAACGGGTGGACCACGGGCGGGCTCGGCTGGGACACGTTCTCCCCCGGCCGGGACGGCGGTTGGTACGCGGGCAAGACAATCCCGCTCGCCACAAGCGGCACGACGGAGCTGTACCAGACGTTCACCATGCCCGCGGGCGCGACGATCTTCAGCGTAGACGTCGTCTTCCTGGGCGGCGAGGGCGGCGGCAACAGCCGCACGGCTACGCTGCAGCTTGCCGGCCAACCCGCGAGCGCCATCGATCTGTTCAGCAGGACCATTACCCCGCTCAGCGGTGCGTGGGACCGCTACAGCGTGAACGCCTCCGCGTTCGCCGGACAGTCCTGCGACGTGTACTTCGCGATCACCGCGACGGACACGGCGAGCATGACGCTTTGGGTGGACAACGTCGGGCGGCCCGAGCCGGCGACGATGACGGCCCTGGCGCTGGGCGTGGCGGCACTGCTGCGCAGCCGTAGGTATCGCCAGCCCCGCCGGTACGCCGTCAGTGCCAGAACCGGGCCTGTCCGCGGACGGCGACGACCCGCCGGGCGCATCCGGGGAGGACGGGCTGCGCGGAGCATTCAACTCGCCGTGTGTGCGACGGGAACAGTAGTTGCGTCGCTCTTCCTCCAGGCTGGACGGCGGGAGCAGCCTGAGCAGCTTGCATGTTCACGGCATCACCTCCACGGTTGCCGTGGCGCCGTGACCGCAGCCGACATAGCTGGTGTCCCACTGCCGTAGGCCAGGCAGCGGTTGTCGTAGTCTATCAGGCCGGTCCAGTCGCCCCGCCACTGGTCGGATACGAAGAGCATGATGCTCGGCCGCTCGGGCATCGCGCCCTCTCTTCTCGGCAGCGGGACAGCAGCGACACCACACGCCTGTGCGAACGGAGATCGGTGGAGGTCCGCCACAGGGGTCCAGACCTGCTCGTACGCCTTGAAATCCCAACGATGGTGCACCGAGGGCTCGCAAGCCGCGTTCCAGCTGCAAGTCCCGGTGAATACGATAGGCAGGCGTGGCCGAAACCGGCGGGCGATCAAGTTGGACCCCTCGTGCTGCAGCGACGTCGTGGTCCTGCAGGACGGCAAGATCCATGCGCTCCACGAGGATCGACAGATCGGCAGCATCCGCGACGGTCAAGGCCATCGCCGCCGGCGCGCGGCGTCAGCCGATGATCAGCAGGGCCACCAGCGGAACAACGTTAAAGACGATGAACACGATCTTGAACAGTCCCAGGAACGAGTAGATGACCGTGTTGTATGTCTCTCGCGGAATGGGGAACAGCCTGCTCTGCATGCGATAGATGAACCCCGGCGCCAGCATGAACATAATCGTCCACAGCACGAGCAGGGCGCCGTCGAGGATCGTGCACCACGTGAAGAACCGGGTCAGCATTTCCATATCCATGGTTTTCCTTTCCGGGCCCGAAGTCCCAGCCGAGCCCAGCCGTCTGCATCTGGTCGGACACGCCGTGGCGCCCAACGTCAGAGCGGCGGCGACGTTCGCAGGACAATATGAGCGGCGAATAGCGACGGACCGCGCGTGATGCGAACTGCGACAGACGCGAATCATGCTCCAGCTTCCACATCGTGTCAACCCGGGCGCTGGCGGCGAGCGGGCGGCCTGGGTCACCGCGGCCGAGTGGATGCAATCGCACGGCTGCGAAAAGCACGGCTGCGACAACGCCCTCTACCTCGCGTGCCTGCGGAACACGATCCGCACCGGCAAGACGCACTTCTGGTCGCGCAGCCGTCAGAAGTACTGGATGAAGGGCGAGTCGTCCGGGCACACGCAGGAGGTCCGGGCGATCCGCACCGACTGCGACAAGGACACGCTGGTCATCGAGGTTGTCCAGCACGGGGCGGCCTGCCACGAGGGGTACGGCTCCTGCTTCTGCCGCCGCCTGACCGACGACGGCGAGTGGGAGATCACCGACGAGAAGCTCTTCGACCCCGACGGGGTGTACAGGAAGTAGAGCGCCACGCGGCGCCATGCTCCGGTCGGGCCGGCGCCACCGTCAGCACGGTACCATGCTCCCTTCAGGAAGCATGCTCCAACGCCGATCGACGTGGACCTTACGTTTCGATCCCGTTGA
>CAZADC010000520.1:0-2497 GCA_964483755.1 uncultured Planctomycetaceae bacterium
GGGCCTTCTCGCCGATGAGCGGAATCGAGGGCCGCCCGCCATGCATGCCGTCCATATGGCGCATGCCTCCGCCGCCCGCGTGCATCGGGCAGCCCGGGCGCTTCGCTCCGCGCGTCGCGCCGCAGCGGGGGCATTTCCCGTCGCCCCCCTCGCCGGGGGTCATGGCGCATGGCGGGGCGAGCATTCCGGCCCGCGCGGGGCAGCCGCGGCGACGCATCATGGGCCGGTTGTCGCCGTCATCGGCCTTCTGTCCGTCGGCGTTTGCAGCGTCGGCGGGCTCGGGCCGGGGCTCCTGCGCCACGAGCGCCGGCCAGTGCGCCGTCACCGTCATGAAGATCGCGGTGACCGCGAAGAACGCCACCACGAACGCTGCGCGAAATCGATGCTGGAACATTCCTTCAACTCCTCTGTAGTGTCCTGAAGCAGCGGGCCGCCGGGTTCCGGACGGTCGATCGCGGCATTGTAGGCGTCGAAAAGCGTGCATTTTCGGCATTTCCCCCATGCCGGGCGGCGCGGCGGGGCGTATAATCGCACGCCTGTACGGGACGGAGAGGTGCGATGACGCAGGGGAACGACAAGCCGACCGATCCGCTCGATCATCTCCCGGACGACCTGACGGCGGAAATCCGCCGCGTGACGGGTGGCGAGGAGATCGAGGCGGCCTCGGAAATGGACCTCGACGCGCAAGGGCGGTACGCGCAGAGCTACCTCGTCCTGACCGACCGGCGCGTGGGGCGGTTCCACCGCAGCAATGGCCAGTGGGATGCCGACTGGACGCCGATCGACTCGATCGCGAAGGCCCACGTGGTCGAGGGGCTCGGGCTCAACATTCTCCGCCTGCTCGCCGAGCGCGACGGCGGCGAGGCGGTGCTCACCGAGTTCCGCTACACGCTGCGTCACGCCAAGGACGTCGCGAGGCTCCACCGCACCCTCGAACGCAAGGTCGAGGGCAAGGAAGAAGCCGAGGAAGAGGTCCCGGACCAGCCCGTCGGCGAGGAGAAGAAGGTCCGCTGCGACAAGTGCGGGCGGGTCATTCCGCCGTGGAGCGAGTTCTGCCCGGCGTGCATGTTGCGCCGGAAGGTGCTCTTCCGGCTGCTGGACTTCGTCAAGCCGTACAAGGCGGCGGCGATCGGCGGATTCTGTCTGGCGCTGATCGGCACGCTGTTCCAGATCGCGCGCCCGTTTCTCTATCGCCCGATGGTCAACCGGGGTCTCGGGCTGGCCGAGGACTTCGAGCCCAGCTACGACACGCTGCTGCTGTTTTTCGGCATCATGGCCGGGACGATGCTGCTCGGCGCATTGGCGGGGGCGGGGCGTCAGCGGCTGATGGCGAAGCTCGGCTCGCGGATCGCCCGCGACGTCCGTGACAGGACCTACTCGCACCTGCACAAGCTGAGCCTGAGCTTCTTCACGCGCAAGACCACCGGCTCGCTGATCACGCGGATCACCAGCGATTCCGACCGCATCTGGGACTTCGTCGCCTTCACCGTCGTCGAGTTCATCATCGCGCTGCTGACCATCCTGGCCGTCGGGGGCGCGATGTTCGTCATGAGCTGGAGGCTGGCGATCTTCGTGCTGATGCCCATTCCGGTCATGCTGTTTCTGATGGTGTTCTTCCACAAGAAGATGCACCGGTTCTTCCACCGCATCTTCCACCGGTGGAGCCAGATGACGGCCGTGGTGTCCGACGCGATCCCCGGCGTGCGGGTCATCAAGGCGTTCAGCCAGGAGCGGCGGGAGGTGGACCGCTTCTCGGACAAGAACCTGCAGGTCTACGAGGGCGAGCTGTCGATGATCAACCTCTGGACCCTGTTCGGTCCGATGCTGCAGCTCTGCTCGCAGGTGGGCACGCTGATCGTCTGGGTGCTCGGCGGGTACTGGGTGATCTACACCGACATGACGCCCGGCACGCTGATCGCCTTCTCCTCGGCGATGTGGATGTTCTACGGGCCGATCCACATGCTCAGCCACATGGACCGGATGTTCAACCGCGCCGCGACGAGCGTGCAGCGCATCTTCGAGATTCTCGACACCGAGCCGGCGATCTTCTCCAAGCAGGGCGCCCGCCCCGCGGCCGACCTGACCGGCAAGATCGAGCTGCGCAACGTCTCCTTCAGCTACGACGGCGTCCGCCGCGTGCTCAAGGACATCGACCTGACGATCGCCCCGGGCGAGATGATCGGGCTCGCCGGGCCCTCCGGCGCCGGCAAGAGCACGATGATCAACCTCATCTGCCGGTTCTACGACCCGCTGGAGGGGCGGATACTCATCGACGACGTGGACCTGAAGGACTACGACCTCGACCAGCTGCGCCGCCGGGTCGGCGTGGTGCTCCAGGAGCCGTTCCTGTTCCACGGGACCGTCGCGCAGAACATCGCCTACGGTCACCCCGAGGCGACGCTCGAGGAGATCATCGAATCGGCGCGGGCGGCGAATGCCCACGATTTCATCGTCGGCTTCCCGGACGGGTACGACACGCAGGTCGGCGAGCGCGGGC
>CAZADC010000521.1:0-2494 GCA_964483755.1 uncultured Planctomycetaceae bacterium
GTCATGCGGATGTGACCCCGCTCGCGGAGGGTGTAACCCAGCGCACAGAAGGTCAGGCCGCACATCAGATAGCCTGCAAACTCCTCGGTGATGAACAGGGTGCGGTCGAAAAAGCTTCGCACGACGATTTCGGTGACAATAAGCGCCAGACCGCCGCAGAGCATGATCCCCGCCAACGCCCCTGCGAGGCTGGATAGAGCGTCGATCCATTGGACCACTCGTTTCATAGGGTTTGACTCCAGCGACCGCGGCTCGACCGGGGACAGACAACGTGCGCCCCTGGCGGTGCGATCGATTCGTCCGAGACCGCCCGGCGCAGGGTCGCGCCGTCCGGACGGACAGAAAAGATGGAAAGGGCGGGGGCGGCATCCTAACGCGGCACCGCACACCCGCCAGAGCATTCAATCGGCCGGCCCCGGCAAGGACCGCACCGTGGATCACTGCACCTTCTGCAAGAACTCTGCGTAGATCTTTTGGGCCATGGGAGGAGCATCCTCGAGCCAGTCGGCGCGGATCCCCTCGGTGACCCGCTTGAGATCCTCGATCAGCGCCTTGGAAGGCGGCACGGTCTTAATGCCGTTCTCGTTGCAGATCGCTTCCTTTTCCTTGTCGAGCCTGGCGACCTTCTCCCACATGATATCTTCCATCTCTTTGCCTAGCCGAACCAGCGTATCCTGGGTCTGCTTGTCGAGCTTCTGGAAGGCCCGAAGGTTTACGTTGACCATGTCTGTGGCGATGGTGATGTTCAGCGGGTGGTAGTAGTTGAGCACTTCCCAGAATTTGCCGTCAACGCCGGTGGGAGTAGAGGTAATCACCGAGTCGATCAGACCGGTAGCCAGGGAGGAGTAAACCTCGCTGAAGGGCAGGGCGTACGGGGTGCCGCCCACCGCTTCGACAACCAGTGCGCCGTTCTTGTCGTAGGTGCGGGTTTTGAGCCCCGCCATCTGCTCGACACTGACGATCTTGCGCTTGGCCCAGAGGCCTGCACCTGGCCAGGGGGCGATGTAGAGGATCTTCTGCCCCCACTTGGCCGCCAGCTTGTCGAAATAAGGCCGCGCCGTGTCGAGCAGCAGCCGAGCCTGCTGGAAGTCCTCGACCAAAAACGGAAGGGTTACGATCTGAAAGGTTTTTTCGTCGCCGGCCACGCCGCTGATGAGCATGTCAGACAGCGGCACAAGCCCGTCGCGAACCACCTTGAGCAGCTCGGGTCCCTTGTAGCCAAGGGCGCCGCCGGCATCGACCACGATCTCCAGTTCGCCGTTGGTGGCTTCCTGGACCTTGGCCGCGAATTCCTGCATTCCGATGGTGTGATGGTTGTTGGGCGGCCAAACCGAATTGGCGTTCCAGGTCGTCGCGGCCGCACAGGGCGCGGCGGTAAAGAGGGCCAGAACTGCGACTGCCAGTAAAACCGATGTAGTTCTTTTCATGATGTGCACCTTCCTTTGGTTGAGGTAAACGATCGTCGAACCCGGCGGCCGCACCGCCGGAACATCAGTCTTCCGGGACACGAATGGCATCCACCGGACAAAACTCCGCACACAGCGCCAGCCGGCACCCGGAGCAGGTGTCGGCCACGGTCACCGCCACCCGGCCGTCGTCGAGGAACGTGACGCGGATGGCGGCTGCTTCGGGATCAAACACCCCCCGGCGGCCGAAAGAACAGGCCAGCTCGCACAGCCTGCATCCAACGCAGCGCGCCTCGTCTACGACGGCCGTTCTCAAGGAGCCTCCCGGACAGCGGCACCGGCCGCATCCGGCAGCCGGATGCCGGCAGCCCCCAGGCGGTCGGCCGCCTCGGAGAGCCCCAGCCCCACCAGGTGCTCACGAGTGAGCCAACCGGTGGCCGGATCGCAGCCATGGAGCCGGTAGTAAGCGTCGAGCATCTCCTGCCAGCGGTCCGGATCGAGGCGCTGGCCACCGAACGGTCCCTCGGCAACCGGCGTCTCGATCAACTTGGCCGGCGGCTGGTCATCCTCGCGGCCGAACCCTGCATGGAGGAGATTGAAAGCAGATTCCAAGGCCTGCAGACGTGCCCCGACCCCGAGCAGGTCCTCTGCAGCCCTTTCGCTGCCGGTGACCATGCCGTAGAAGCGGGCAATGTCCGCAGTGGCGAAAAGGCCCAGTTCCATCCACATGGACGGCAGATAGCAAAGCCCCATCATGTCGACAACGCCCTTGTAGTTCTCGTACCAGGTCACCAGCTCGGCCTTGTTTTCGTAAGAGGCGGGATCCTGGACATCGCCGATCCCGAACCACTGCCGGCTCTGCTCCGGGGTAAGCCGCTGCGCCTCCACCGCCGGTGCGCCGCGCAGGTGTCCGCCGCCCTTTGTGCTGGTGACGATCCCAAGAGCCCAGGCCTTGTGCGAGCGCATGGCTGCCTCCATCAAGGCGTTGCCGTGGGAAAGAACCGCCAGGCGTTCGCTGCCGCGGCCGACCCGGCGGGCAGCCTCTGAGACGCCGTCGGCCAGTACTTCGCCGAAGCCGGTGCGTTCGA
>CAZADC010000522.1:0-2491 GCA_964483755.1 uncultured Planctomycetaceae bacterium
GCCCACCACCGCCCAGTCCAGTTCTGTCTGGGCCTTGTGCGGAGCGCCGCTGAGCGCCATGCCCGCTCCGCGGGCATGCATACGCGCTTGTGCATCTCGGCCAGCTACCCGCCCGTCTTCATCGCCGCCTGGAGCTCCTTGCGTCTCTGCTCCAGGGCGGTTCTCTGGGCGATGAGTTTCTGCGCCAGGTCCTGGAGTTCCGCCTTTCTTTCGGCCTCGTCGGTCTGCGTCGCGGCCGCGGCGACTTCGGCGAGCTTCTTTTGGAGTTTCTCGATCTGCGCCATCAGCTCGCGCAGCTCGGCCGCATTGCGCTGTTCGGGGGTCTGTGTCGCCTCCCGGGCCATTACGCCCTCGGAAGCCCCGGCCGCGGAAGCCCGAGTGGCCCGGCGCGTTGTCGCGCGGGTCGCCGGCGCCGTCGTCGCGCGGGTCGCAGGTGCGGTGGTCGGGCGCGTCGTTGTCCCGGCCGCGGGGGCAGGCACGGCGCCGGGCGGATTGTCGATGCTCACGACGTGCCCGATGAACAGCTCCAGCTCCGGGCCCGGCTCGACGGCGAAGCCGAGCGTCTCGTCCGCCGGCCGCCCGGTCAGCGTCGTCCCGCCCCGCAGCGACACGCGGACCCGCTCGGGCGATTCGTCCGCGCGTTCCAGCGCGGCGAAGTCGGCGGCCGCGACGTCCTGCACGTCGTACCGCGTGTGGATGCGGAGGATCGGATCGGTCAGCCGCCCGACGAGACGGTCGTCGTTGCGCAGCACGACGGTGGCGAGTGTCTGCGGCTCGCGCTCGACGGTCGGAAACCGGATCATCGACACGGCCGGGCGGGGGACCTCCAGCGTCGGGCCCAGCGACAGGTCGGTGCGGACCGTCGGCGTCACGAGCAGCCCGCTCAGCACGGACCCGTTGGTGAACACCGCCCGGTGCAGCCCGGCGTCGGGCGTGTCGAACAGGAGCATCGCCAGGTCCGACGGGTCGAGCTGCACCTCGCCGTACTCGGTGTGGAACGTGTAGTCGACCTGCTCGACATCGAAGACCAGCCGCTGGCCGGACCGCAGCACCAGCATCGCCTCGACCGCGGCGACCTGCGCCGGACGCTCGGCGCTGATGCGGAAGGCAGCGGTCTTCAGGTCGGTCGGGCTCAGCGCGAGCTCGTTGCCGTTGGTCAGGCGCATCCGCAGCGGCGCGTTGTCCAGAGTGCCCGCGATGATCTGCCCGTCGGTGAGCACCACCTGCACGTCGCCGGATTCGGCGTCCGGGATGCTGACGCCGATGACCCGTCCGGCCGGCAGGTCAAGCCGCCCATAGAAGGTCTCGACGACGAAGCGATCATTGAGGATGTCGCCGACCAGCTCGTCGCCGTTGACGCGGACGGCGAGGTCGTGCCGGTCGCTGCGGGGCAGCTCGATGTTGGCGAGCGTCAGCAGCCCGCCTCCCATGTTGACGATGATCCGCTTGAGCTCGGACGGCACGTCGCTCAGCACCGAGGCGACCTTGAACTGCTCGATCATCTCCAGCGCCTCGGGGTCGGGGCGGCGCTGGGCCTCGACCAGGCACAGGGCGACCGTCTTCCCGGCCGGGATGTCCAGCGAGAAGTTGTAGTACAGATTGTCGTTGCCGGTATGCACCTGCACAGTCGGGCGGACCTTACCGCCCCGCGTGGCGAAGTAATGCACCAGCGCCGGGCGATGGGAGTCGCCGGGGTTGCTCGTCACGAAGCCCCAGTCCTTCTTCCCGACGGTCGCCTTGCCGGTGGTGGTCCGGATCTGCTGGATCGATCCGCCGGTGTCGGTGTAGTAGCGCACCTTGATGGTCGCCTTGCCGCCGCCGGTGTTCTCGAAGAGGTCGATCCAGCGGCACCAGCCGTCCTTGGGCGCGACGCGGATCCGCCGGTAGACGCGAAGCTTGCCGTGCTGCCACGGCCCGATCTCCACCTCCCGGCCGTCCTTGGAGAGCTTGCCCGACCCGCCGTGCGAGAAGTTGCTCCCGTTGACGCTCAGGCGCATCCCGCCGTCGTAGGCGTCGTTGGTCCCGTCGTTGACGTAGCCCTGCGAGGAGATATCCCACCGGTAGCCGGCGCCGTCGTTGAGCTGCCAGTTGAAGCCGGTGCTTCGCCCGCCGGGCAGGTGGATGCCGTCGCCCGCAGCCGGAACGGCAAGAGCGGTCAGCAGGACCAGCCCGACCGCAACGCGTCGTTTGTGCATGGTGTCCTTTCTTCGCTCAGGCCCCGGCCGGGTCGGCCCGACCGGGCGTTCTACCATTCGAGCTGCACCTCGGGCAGCGCCGCGGCGGGATCATCCTTGGCGCCGAGCTGCTCCAGCACGTCCTCGACACGGTGGCGCACCTCCGGATCGGCGTCGTCGAGGTGGTCGCGGAGCAGTCCCGCGACGCCCGCCCCGAGCCGCACCAGCTCCTCCGACGCCGCCTGGCGGTCCCGGTAGCTCTCGGCGCCGAGCTGCGCGACGGGCTGTTCCAGATGACCTCCTGGAGCGAGGCGATC
>CAZADC010000523.1:0-2486 GCA_964483755.1 uncultured Planctomycetaceae bacterium
GCCGACCATCAGCCTGCCGTAGCTGGCGTTGCCCTGCACTTTCCAGCACTCGCCCGGGCGGGCCGGATCGACCGGGCCGGTGTAGGGGAATTCCTCGTAGTCGCCCGACATGTTGGCGCAGACCGCCAGCTCCACGCAGTCGCCCCACCAGCCCCAGTCCTCGGCGTCGCCCGGAGAGTGCCAGTACGGCGGGGTGCGGCCGGCGCCGTCGGTGGGCGCCCACTGCTCGGTGTCGACGTTGTACAGCACGTCGTCGCGGACCTCGCAGAGCATGTAGAAACGCTCCCCGTCGTGCTTGACGCGAATCCGGCAGGCAAGATCATCCGGCGCGTAGGCCGGACGGCGCTCGCCGGCCATGGCGTCGTAGGCCCAGGGGTCCTCGAAGTCGCGGACGAGCAGCGCGTCGGACCATTCGTCCGCGCCGATTCTCCCGTCGCACGACGGGGGCTCGCCCTGCGGGCAGCGGACTTCCCGCATCGGCTCAGGCTCCGCAGCCGTCATGCCCAGCAGGATCGCTGCGGACAGCGCGAGAAGTACGAAACGTACACTCATGACCCACTCCCTTGCGGTCTCGATGTGTTCTGCGAGGCGTCGTGCCCTGACCGCTCGAGCTGCAGATAACGATAGTCCGTCCCTCGACATTCGCAAGTGCTTCTCGGCGGGGATTGCCGCCGGCCGGTCCGCCGCTTGACACCTGCGGGCGAGCGAAGCTACCTTCCTGCAACGTGGGCGAGAGTTTCGAGATTCCGGCCGCGGCGCTGCCGGTCGCCGTCATCGGCGTGGGGGGCGTCGGTGAGTTGACCGTTCGAGCGTGCCGCGCGAGCGACGCCGTGCGCGTGATCGGCGTTTCCGATCGCAACGGCGAGGCGGCTTCGCGCGTCGGCGCCGCGGCGGGCGCCCCGCACTACACGGACAACCGCCGCCTGCTCGCCGAGACCCGCCCCGCCGCCGTCATGCTGGCCGTGCCGCCCGGAGAAGCCGGCGACATCCTCGCCGCCTGCGCCAAGCGCGGCATCCACGTGTGGAAGGAGCTTCCGCTCGCCCGCACCCTCGCCGAAGGCGCCGGGTTCGTCCGCCTGATGGACAAGGCGGACCTGAAGCTCGTCGTCGGCACGCAGCGCCGGTTCGCGTTCGGCTACGAGCGGGCCGGGCGATGGCTCGCCCGCGCCGGGCGGGTGTTCCTCGCGCGGACGCACTACAGCTTCAACTGGGGGCGAGAGCTGGGCTGGCGCGGCGACCGGTCGGTCGCCGGTGGCGGCGCGCTGATGGAGCTGGGCTACCACGGCGTGGACCTGATCGTCCGACACTTCGGCCTGCCCGAGGAGGTGTACGGACAGTGCGTGGGCGACACCCGCCCGCGCTTCGAGGCCGAGGACATCGAGCCGATCTACGACACGGAGGACACCGCGACCGTCGTGCTCCGCTACGGGGACGGGCTGGTGGCCGACATCGTCGCATCGCGGCGATCCGGACCGGTCAGCGAGGGGCTGTCCTTCCACGGCTGGGAGGGGTCCGTCTCGGCCACGGGGGAAACCTGCGTGCTCCGCGACCCGGACGGCAGCGTGCTCGAGCGCGAATCCGACGACAGCCCGCCGATCGACACCTTCCGACGGCAGGTGGACGCCTTCGCTCGCGCCGTGCTGACCGACCCCCCGCACTACGAATGCTCCGGGCGGGAGAACCTGCTGAATCTCGCGGTCATCGAGGCGGCGTATCTCTCGGACCGCACCAGCCAGCCGGAGACGCCGCGGAGTCTGCTGCGCAACCAGGCGATCAAGCCGGCCGACTGCCTCACGCACCGCCCGCCGGCCGAGACCGCCGACTGACCACAGAGGCACGGAGGGCGTCGCGAGCCACCCGGCTCTGACGGCCTCGCGGGGGCTGCGGCGCTGCGGCGAAACGCAAGCCGCCCGCTCGACGTCGTCACTTCAGCTCGATGCGGTTCTGCTTCTTGTTCACGCCGTAGTGGACGATCACCGTCGCGGGGTAGTCCTTCTCGTCTCGCACCGGCACGGTGAACTCCGCCTCGATCGTCCGGTAGTCGAACAGCGTGGTCTCCAGCTCCGACTCGTAATCCAAGTGCCCGTCCCACACGCGCCGAAGCTCGAAGACGATCGGCTCGTCACGGTAGTTGCGGACCGTGTCGATCCAGTGCGTCTCCTCGTCCCAGCCGTCGACGTTGTTGTGGACGTTGAAGTTGAAGTTGTACCGCTTGGCGGACATCTTCCGGATCTCGTAGACGACCAGGTCGTCCGGGCCCAGGTTCACCTCGATCTCCGCCTTGATCGGAACGTAGCGGACCTGCTGGACGCCCAGGTAGCTCAACCGATCCTGCTCGTCGCGGCGGAACACGCGAACCAGCCCGTCCGGCAGGGGCGAGTCGCCCAGCTTGTGCTCGACGTCGTTGCGCCAGAGGAACATCCGCACCGGGCGCGGCCCGTACTGGTGGGCCCGCATGCGGTAGACGATGTCGAAGGCGATCCCCG
>CAZADC010000524.1:0-2464 GCA_964483755.1 uncultured Planctomycetaceae bacterium
TGCCGTGAGGAAGTGCCCTGCGGGCTGCACATCATCGGCACCGAGCGCCACGAGGCGCGGCGGATCGACAACCAGCTCCGGGGGCGCTCCGGGCGACAGGGCGACCCCGGATCGAGCCGGTTCTTCCTCTCGCTGCAGGACGAGCTGATGGCGACCTTCGCCGGTCCGTGGACGCTCAAGGCGCTGAGCTGGCTGGGGCTCAAGGGCGACGTGGCGATCGAGGACAAGCGCGTCTCCAAGGGGGTCGAGCGGGCCCAGAAGAAGGTCGAGGAACGCAACTTCGAGATGCGCAAGCACCTGCTGGAGTCCGACGAGGTGATGGACTACCAGCGGCACGACTTCTACTCGCTCCGCCAGCAGGTCGTCGAGGGACGCGGGCTCGACGGTCTCGTCATGGAGATGGTCGCCGACGTCATCGACGCGTCGGCCGACAGCTACCTCGGCGGCGGGTACCGCCAGCGGTGCATCGCCGAGGCGGTCCGCCAGGCGCTCCGCGTCCCGGCCGAGGCGTACAACGAGTCGCACGTCCGCGCGCAGACGCCCGAAGAACTGGACTCGCTGATCGAGGACGCGCGGCGCCGCGCCAAGGAGGAGGCGGCCTCCAACATTTCGATGACGCTCGGCGAGTACATGGGCCCGGACATCCCCGCCGGCGAGTGGGACCTGCGCGGGCTGAGCGGATGGGCGATGAGCCGCTTCGGCGCGAACCTGTCGCAGAACCAGCTTCGCAAGATGACGCCCGACGAGGTGGAAGGCCGGCTGCTCGAAGCCGCGTCCGAGCAGATCGACAACGCCGACCTGTCGGCGGTCGCCCCCTTCCTCGAACCGGACTTCCCGGCCCGGTCGCTCGCCGAGTGGGCGGCCGGCAAGTTCGGCATCGACGTGACCGCCGACGAGTTGACCGCCGGCGGGGGCGAGGGCGATGAGACAGCCTCCGCACGGGACGTCCTGCTCGAGAAGGTCCAGGCCGCCTACCGCCGGCGCGAGGTGGAGTACCCCGTCGAGTACGCGATGGACGTGACGGTCGGCCAGGCGGGCATGGACAACACCTACGCCCTTAACAGCCTCGCCGACTGGGCCAACCGCAAGTACGACGCGCAGCTCACCGGCGAGGAGCTTCGCGAGAAGAAGCCCGCCGAGGTCCGCCGCCAGCTCGTGGACCTGTCCGAGCAGTGGATCGAGGGCGGTCGTCTCGAGGAGTACGTCCGCTCGTGCGGCGCCGAAGACGCCGCCAAGGCGGCCGAGATCGCCCGCGCCCGCTTCGACACCGAGATTCACCCCGAAGACATGGACGGACGCCCGGCCCAGCGGCTGATCGCCGTCGGGCGCAGGTTCCTCCGCCGCGAGATGCAGGAGCTGGAGCGGTACGTCCTGCTGCAGATATTCGATACGGCGTGGATGGACCACCTGCTGGCGATGGACCACCTCAAGAGCGGCATCCAGCTCCGCAGCTACGCCGAGCAGGACCCGCGCGTCGCGTTCAAGCGGGAAGGCGCCCGCCAGTACGACGAGATGCTCTCCGGCATCCGCGAGAAGGTCTCCGAGATGATCTTCAAAGTCCGCCTGACGGCCGACACGGAAATGCAGAGCGTCTACAACGCCACCGACCTTGTCCACGAGCAGCTCAGCGCGTACGACCAGCTCACCCAGCAGATGGACGAGCGGCAGCGCGACGCCGAGGCCGCCGGGCAGGAGCAGAAGGTCAAGCAGATCGTCCGCGAGACGCCCAAGGTCGGGCGCAACGACCCGTGCCCGTGCGGGTCCGGAAAGAAGTTCAAGAAGTGCTGCGGGAGAGGACAGTAGCGGCGGGACCGCCACACGGCGACGCTGCAACCGCCAACCCGGATCGAGGATTCCTTCCCCTTCGGAGTAGACCATGCCCTCATCGATCGAGATCTTCGGCGGCGAAATCCAGTATTGGCGGACGGAGAGGAAACACTGGGGCGACATCCTGCGCCGCTTCGCCGACGCCGGACTGCGGTGCGTCACGAGCTACGTCCCATGGGAGATCCACGCCGTCGGCGAACCCGACGCCAAACGCCCTGCCGGCGTGCTCGATTTCGAAGGCAGGACGCGCGAAAACCTGGACCTCCACGCATTCCTCGATCTCATCGAATCCCACGGGCTGAACATGAACTTCCGGGCCGGGCCGTTCGACTGCAACGAGATGATCCACGGCGGCTATCCCCGCTGGATCGTCCAGGGCGATCCGAACATGATGGTCTGGGACCGCCGCAACCGGACCACCCAAGGGTATTGGGTCGCCAGCAAGGAGGACTCCCAGCCGTCATACCTGCACCCGGACTACCTCGCCCGGGTCCGCGCCTGGTTCGACGCCGTGGACGAGATCATCCGCCCGCATCTCGCCCAGGCCGGGGGATGCATCACGATGATCAACCTCGACAACGAGGTCAGCTACATCGTCCGCGACGGGTTCGGCGACAGCGACTACAACCCGGTCAAC
>CAZADC010000525.1:0-2451 GCA_964483755.1 uncultured Planctomycetaceae bacterium
GAGGGGCGGATTGTTCGCGATGGCCTTTGAGATCTGGACCCGTTGCTGCATGCCGCCGCTGAAATTGGCCGGGAAGTCATCCATCCGAGGCAGCGGCACCTCGGTCTTGTCCAGCAGGTAGGAGGCCCGCTCGCGGATGCGGCCCACGTGGAAGTTGCCGGCCATCAGCAGCTTCTCCGCGATATTGGCCCCGGACGTGAAGGAGAAGTTCAGCCCGTCCACCCAGCTTCCGTAGGCGACGGGTCGCGGTGAGGGGCGTCCGGACACGTCCCCGCGGCAGGCGTCGGCGAAGCTCACGCCCTGGAGACCGTCCGGCGGATCGATTCCGATCAGCTCGCAGAGCGTCGGGAGGAAGTCGACGTTGCCGAGCTGCCAGTCGCAGACCCGCCCGCCGCGGATTCCGCCCGCCGGCCAGCGCATGACGAACGCCACGCCCAGCCCGCCGTCGTACATCGTCCATTTGGCGCCGGGCAGCTCGACGCCGTGGTCGGTGTTGTAGAGGACGATCGTGTCCTCGGCGAGCCCGGCGGCGTCCAGGGCGTCGAGCAGCACGCCGACGCCGCGGTCCGCCCGCCTCAGCGAGCCCTGCAGCTCGGCGACGTGCCGCCTGGCGAACTCCGGGTCCCCGCCGAAGCGGTTCAGCACCGTCGCCCACGCCGGCCAGTCGTGGCACTGCGCGTAGGGTGGAATCCAGACGCCCTCGGCGTCGTCCGGCTCGCACCCGCCGCGGTCGTACGGCGTGTGGGTCTCGAAGAACCCGACCTGGGCGTAGAACGGCGCGTCGTCCGGCCCACGGGAACGGAAGAACTCGGCCGCCTTCTCGGCCACGCCCGGGGCGTTGACCGGCGCCTCCCTCTTGCCCACGCCGTGAGCACCGGTGTCGTCGAAGCCGAGTCGCTCGATGAAGCTCGTCTCGTGCTGGAGGCCGAACATCGCCGTGTGATAGCCCGCGTCGCGGAGGACGTGCGAGAGATGTTGGCGGTAGTCGTTGAACTCCCAGTTCCACACGCCGCCGGCGAGCCCCACCAGTCCGTTGGACAGCGGATAGCGCCCGGTCAGCAGCGCCCCGCGCGAAGGGCTGCAGATCGGGCTGGCGGCGAACATCCGGTCGAAGCGGACGCCCTCGCCCGCCAGGGCGTTGATGCGGGGCGTCCGGACGGTCGGCACGCCGTAGCACCCGAAGTGCCGGCCGCTGTCGTGGGTGGTGACGATGAGCACGTTGGGGCGTCGATGCGGCATGGGAGATCCTTCCGGGCCTTCGAACACGTCTGGCGGCCGCCCGCGGCGGGCCGACCCGCATTATCGCCCCACCCGCCGCAGGGGCAAGCTTCCGCCCGCGAGCGATTTGACGGGCGGGCACGGAGCGCGGATAATGCATAGGTCGGTCGGGAAGGACCCCCTCCGACGCCCGCCAGGGAAGGCGCACCTCCGTCGCCTGCGTTCGTTGTGTGAAAGGATCGGCCGATGCCTGTTCGACTTCCGGCTGTCACCGTCCTGGCCGTCTGCATAGCAGCGGCCGCTCAGACGCCCGCGACCGTCCCCGCGAGCGCCCCGGTTCCCGATCTCTGCAAGGGCTGCATTTCCCCGTACAACCCGTCCGCCGAGCGTCAGCGATTCTTCGCCGCGGCGGGCGTGGACAACGAGCTGACGAGCGGCGAGGCCGAGGCCGACCGGAAGCGCGACAAGCCCTTCGTTCGCCCGTTCGACCGGTGGGAGGCGATGGCGAAGTTCGACAAGAACGGCAGCAGGACGCTCGACTGGTTCGAGGCGGACGCCTACCGCCGCGACGTGAAGAAGCGAGTCCTGGCCGCCTTCGACGCCGACCGGGACGGACGCCTGGCGGGAGAGGAGCGCGACAAGGCAAACCGCTCGCTCGCCGCGGGCAAGCTCCCGGCCGCGGAGACGAAGAACCCGAGGCGCCTGGCGGCCATGCCGTCAGGCGGGAGCGGCGGCGAGCGCGGCGAACCCGCCGTGATGTCCTCCTCCGGCAACGCCGTAGCGGTGCAGCAGCGGCGGATGAGCCATATGGAGCAGTTTGACGCCGACAAGGACGGCAAGCTCGACGACGATGAGCGCCAGGCGATGCGGGAGCACTACCGCGCCCGGGCGGCCGAGGCGCGCCGGCGCCGGCAGCTCCAGCGATACGACAAGAACAAGGACGGTCAGCTCGACGCGGACGAGACCGCCGCCATGGAGGCCGAGCAGGCCGAGCGAAGACGCCAGATGGAGGAGCGTCGGCAAGAGTTCATCTCCCGCTGGGACGAGGACGGCGACGGCGAGCTGAACGACGCCGAGCGGAACAACATGCGCGATCATTTCCGAAAGCAGGCGTCCGAATGGCAGGCGCAGTGGACCGCGCGATGGGACGCCGACGGCGACGGCGAACTGAGCGGGGAGGAGAACCAGGTCGCCCGCGAGCGGATGCGCGAGGCCATGCAGCGCGCCCGCGAG
>CAZADC010000526.1:0-2432 GCA_964483755.1 uncultured Planctomycetaceae bacterium
CGATGGCCGCGGCGTCTCGCCCGGAGAGTTCATTCCCGTGGCCGAGGACAGCGGACTCATTCTCCCGCTCGGCTACCGTGTCATCGAGGAGGCCTGTGCACGGATCGGCGAATGGTCGCGAATCGCGCCCGACTGCGACTGGGGCGTCAGCGTCAATGTAAGCCCCCGCCAGCTGCACGCCCCCGGTTTCGTCGAACGGATCGACGCCATCCTTGAGGAAAGCGGTATCGACGCGACGCGATTGAAACTGGAGATCACAGAAAGTGCCATTCTCGCCAACCGCTCGGACGCCAAGGAGAAGATGGATGTGCTGCGCGCACGGGGCATACGCTTCTCCCTGGACGACTTCGGTACCGGCTACTCATCGCTCTCCAACCTCAAGTTCCTTCCCATTTCCGAGGTGAAGATCGATCATACGTTCGTGCGCGACATCACCGAAGACCCGAACGACGCCGCCATCGTCCAGACCATTCTCGGCATGGCCAACTCGCTCGGCATTACCGTGGTCGCCGAGGGGGTGGAGACGCCCGCCCAGCGCGACTTCCTGATGGCCCATGGCTGCCAGGTCATGCAGGGCTTCCTCTACGGCCGCGCCGAGCCGGCAGAGTCGCTGATGGCGTGGTTCGACAAACGCGCCGAGGGCAGCTCCACGTCGGTGGGCTGAGAGCCGCTTGCAGCCCGGACGCGGCCCCGGAAGCGCTGTGCCTCATAGATCCCCGTAGGACGGACACTGACAGCCGGGCTTCCGCCTCTCCGGCCCGGCAAACCGGGTCCGTCCTATATATCCCGCATTCTTCACATGGTTAACTGGACTCGTCGCTGAGGGCCGCCCACCCCGCTGAGGCAGAGGCCCACACCGGCGACGACACACGACGAAATCAGAGGAGGATTCGGTGATGACGGCTATTCGCTACCTACTCGGGCTGTGGCTGCTCGCCGCCGGCGTGAATGTGCCTGCGCAACAGGCGTTTCCCGAGGCAGTCAACACGATCATCCCGACGCTGGTGCAGTGGGGACGAAACCCGGTACTGGTGTCGGTCCTGCGCCACCACGAGGCGGCGCGCACTGCGTTCCACGCAGACGATACCGCCAAGCGGCCCCCGTTTGACAACGGCCCGGGGGCCGCGACGCTACGTCGACTCGCCCGCGACACGGCGGCTGTTCGCCACCTGACCCTGCTGGACGCCCGGGGCGTCCCGGTGGCGGGAACCGACCGCAACGGGCCCGCCGACGCGGAGAGAGAGAAAGGCTTCGAACGCGCCTACCGCGGCGGGGTCGGCGCGGTGCACGTCGGGGCGCTTCGGCACGACGTGGCGACCGGGGGCCGCCACATCGAGGTTGCTATCCCCGTACTCGATCGGAGGCGCTCCATTGGCGTGCTGAGTGTGGACGTCGATGTGGGTGCACTGGAATCCTTGCCCGCAGGGCAATGGCAACAGGCGGGCCTGCCGGCGCCGCGCCAAGCGCGTTGAGTCGTGCGCGTACACCGCGACAGGGCGGCGGTGACAAACAGGGGACAGGCGCACCGGCTTCGGGCGGGCACCACTGTCACTAACGAACAATACCTGGAGGCGGCGGACACTCAGCCCCGGCGTCGTCCAACTCACGGGAGGAGAAGAGCATGCCATCCTTTAAGAATCTGTCATTCCGGGTGAAGCTGGCCGTACCGAGCCTGCTCCTGGCAAGCATCATCCTGGCCATTGGCCTCATTGGAGTCGCGAGCACCTCGCGACTTGTCGAGCGCGCCGACATCATCGCCAAGGAGCTGCTGCCCGGCATCGATCGGCTGCTGCAGGCCGACCGCGACCTCTACCAGGCTCAAGTGGCCGAGCGCAGCATGCTGTTCGTCGAGGTCGGCAGCGCCGACTACGAGGCCCTGAAGGCACAGCACAGCGAGAACATTGGGCAGGCCCACGAGCGGCTCAACGGCTTCGGCGAACTGACTCACACGCCCTCCGCAAAGTCGCTGGTCGCAGACTTCAACAAGCGCTTCGCGATCTGGAAACGCACCAGCGAACAGATCATCGCCGAGCGATCCGCCGGCACGGAGGCTGGTCGGCAGAGCGCCATGGCGCTGAGCTTCGGGCGCGGCGCCGAGCAGTTCGACGCCGCCCGCGACATCATCGACCGTCTGACCGGAATGGTCGAGGCCGATGCGCACAAGGAAGAGGAGCTCATCGACGCCACCGGCGCCCGCAGCTCCCGGATCCAGATGATCGCACTGGTGGGCGGCGTGGGCCTGGGCATCGGCGTCGCCTGGCTGTTCCCCGCCCTGGTGACCCGCCCCCTTCGCGCCCTGCTGCTGCGCATGGAGGACATCTCCCAGGGCGAGGGCGACCTCACCGCCCGCGTCGCGGTCGACAGCCGCGACGAACTCGGCCAACTGGCTCAAGCCTTCAACAAGTTCGTGGAGAAGCTTCAGGCACGCATCC
>CAZADC010000527.1:0-2426 GCA_964483755.1 uncultured Planctomycetaceae bacterium
CCCGGCGGGCTGGACGACCTCGAGAAGTACCGCGCCGAGGTGCTCTACGGCGTGCACGATCACTGGATCAACCCCGCCGCGGGCAAGTGGGAGTACACCTACCACGAGCGGCTTTTCCGGTACGACGCCGGCGACGCCGGGGTCTTCGACCAGATTGAAGCCGTCGTCGCCAAGCTCCGCGATGCGCCTCACACCCGCCGCGCCCAGGCGGTGACCTGGCAGGTGTGGAACGACACCAACATTGCAGATCCCGCCTGCCTGCAGCGCCTGTGGTTCCGCATCTCAAACGGGCGCCTGCACATGACCTGCCACATGCGGTCCAACGACGCCTTCAAGGCCGCGTTCATGAACATGTATGGGTTCACCGAGCTCCAGCGCCACGTGGCCGAGCGGCTGGGCGTGGACTGCGGGGAGTACATCCACGTCTGCGACTCGTTTCACATCTACGGGAGCTATTTCGACGAGTTCGAGGGCTTCCTCGCGATGACCGCCCAGCGCAGCGTCGAGCAGCGGGTCTTCAAGACGGATTTCGCGCGCGATTTCTTCATCGAAGGTTGTGACACCCTGCTCGCCGAGCAGGACATGCCGGGCGACTGCCGGGCCCGCGTGGCCGAGCGGAGGAAGCAGCTTGCCGGCGAAGCGTGACACATGACTGCGAGCGATCCGGGGGGACCGATACGCACGTGAATTCGGCTCCGGTGTCGGCTGAGGCATTACGTGGCGACATGATGATCGAGGCCGGGGGGGACTGTCCTCAATCGCTCACGGACAGCAGGGCGGCGAAGAGCACCCCCGCGCCGTCGACGGCGTCGCAGCGGTCCTCGCCCGGATGCGTGCGGAACATCTCTCCGACTCGCAGCACGTCGCACGCCTCGTCGGCGAGCTTGCGCGCCTGTGCGGCGACCTGCTCGTCGTCCAGCGTTCGCGCCGCCCGCAGGAGGAAGTGGATGCACCGTCCGTAGTGCTCGGCGTAGGCGCCCCGGCCGTCGCGGGCGGGCATCCCGTCGGCAACCACGGCCGTCCATCGCCGTACGCCTTCGGCGAACCGCGCGTCTCCGGTCCGCTCGTGCAGATCGACGCACGCCTCGGCCAGCGCCATGGGGTAGTCGTGACGCGGGAACAGCGGCTCCCACGGGTCGGCGTAGTCGTCGGGCTGGTACGGCGTCTCGCCGGCGCCGAGCACGGGCGCGCCGTCGGCGACGGACAGTTTGCCGTAGTAGCGTCCGGCGGCGGCGTCCCAGCCGAATCGCAGGTACGCGGCTGCGGCGCGGGCGGCGATGTCGGCGAATTCCTCGCGTCCGGTCAGGTCCGCGCATCGCAGCAGGCACCGCGCCCACAGGCCCACCTCGGTCGTGCAGGCGTGCCGGTCCCATCGCTCGATGAGCGGGCTGACCGGCGGCAGGTCCGTCGCCTCGCCCCGGAAGGACCAGCTGAACCGCGCGACGCGCAGCGCCTGGTCCGCCGCGGCGGCGTCCCCTGCACGCCTGGCCAGCCAACAAAGCGACTCGGCCAGGATTCCGCCCGCCTCGAGGAAGGCGTGCCCGGCCTGTCGGTCGGCGTGGCGATTGAAGCCGCCCGCTTCGGGGTCGAACAGATGGCCGTAAGCGATCGCCCGGATGCATGTCGCCGTCCTGTCGGCGTCGACGCGCCACAGGGCGTCCCAGTCCGGGCGAAGGGGGCGCGTCTCGTGCAGCTCGCCGTCCTCGTCGGCGGGGTCGACAAGCTCCGGCGGCTCGTCGCCGTGGAACTTCCGGACGCCGGGGGCGTGCGGGTCCCAGAAGTAGTGGTTGCCCCACAGCGGAACGCCCGTCCGCGCGATGCAGCGGTCGAGGAACGCGCGGACGTACGCGTCGGCCGCCGCGGCGTAGCGCGAGTCGCCGGTCCGGCCGGTCACCGCGCGGCAGACGCTCAGCAGCGGCAGGTCCCAGTAGAGCGAACAGCCGTCCGGGGCGTGGATGCTGCGGTACGCTCGTTTGCGGAAGTTGTCCGACCGGTCGGCCTCGGGCGCGGGATCGCCCGATGGCACGTGCAGCGACGACATCCACATCGCGCACGGGTCCGGCCCGAACCGCGCCGCCGCGCGTTCGATCACGCGGTCGAGGTGGCTTCGCACCAGCGGAAGGAAGGTCGAGGAATTCATGGTGTGTCCGCCCGGCCGCCGACGCTCAGCCGCGATAGAGTTCGCGCTCCTCGCCGCGCTGGCGGCGGGTGGCGTTGCGGAGAATCTTCTTCTCCTTCTCGGAGAGGCTCGCGAGCCCCTGCTCGTGGATCTTGAGGAGGATGCGGTCGACCTCGGCCTGGTCGGCGGCCTTGTGCTGCATCCTGCGGTCCCACGCGCCGCGGCGGATGCGCGACTGCCCTCGCTGCGCGACGCCGCGCAGACGGGGCACCACCCACACCCAGAACGCCCCGGCCACGGCGCCGCC
>CAZADC010000528.1:0-2414 GCA_964483755.1 uncultured Planctomycetaceae bacterium
TCTCGCGGTCCCACACGCGGGCGTCGGAGCCGAAGTGCTCCTCGAACACGCCGATCGTGCCCGGCCCGCAGACGTCGTGGGTCATCAGCACGTCCACGTCGCACCAGACGTTCTCGCCCGGCGAGACGCTCTCGCGCCCGGCGTGGCGGGCGAGAATCTTCTCCGTGATGGTCATGGGCATGATGCGTTCCCGGCTGTCAGGGGTAGCAGGTCGCCCGCGCCCGTCTCGGCGGTGCGGGCTCACGAGGCGCCTATGCTAGGGACATGCCCGCGCCGAATCAACGGCGTCGCGAGGCGACAGAAGCACCCCCTCACGCGGGAGCTTCCAGTCGCATCGTGTCCCAGGCCAGCTCGACGCCGTCGGGCAGCTCGGCGGATGCAGCCGCGTGGCTCACCTCGTGGGCGATGTGGGTCAGCACCGCCCGCCGCGGGCCCAGGTCGGCGATCGCGTCGAGGGCGCCGGCGATGTTGAAGTGCGTCGGGTGCGGCGTATAGCGCAGCCCGTCGATGATCAGCACGTCCAGGTCCGCGAGCAGCTCGCGCGAGGCGGGCGGGATCGCGCTGCAATCCGTGCAGTAGGCGAAGCCGCCGATGCGAAAGCCCAGTATCTCCTGCCTGCCGTGCAGCAGCGGGATCGGCGTCACCCGCGCGCCGCACACGTCCGTCGCAGTTCGCATCTCCTCGAAGCGTACGCAAGGCCAACCGTCATGCCGGAACGGGCGCTCCGCGTACGAGAAGCAATTCCGCGTGCGGTCGACCGTTTCGACGTTGCCGTAGCACGGGATGGTCTCGCGGCCGATGTCGTTGTACCGCCGCAGATCGTCGAAACCCATGATGTGGTCAGCGTGGGCGTGGGTCAGCAGCACGGCGTCGACACGCTCGAGCCGGTTCGCGACGGCGGCGAGACGGAATTCCGGCGAGACGTCGATGAGAATCACGCGCCCGCGCGTGGGCTCGACGGACGGCAGGCGGACGGCGACGCTGGCGCGGTAGCGGTTGTCGCGGGGATCGTCGCTTCGGCACACGGCGCAGTCGCAGCCGATCATCGGCACGCCGGGCGACGTCCCCGAGCCGAGCACGACGATCTCCAGGCTGTCCGGTGGAATGGGCGGCTGCGCCATGGCTACTCCGCGCGCGTGAAGACCAGCTGGTGGTAGTGCTCGTCAGCGAGGTACAGAACCACCCGCCTTCCCCCGTCGACGAGACGGAGTACGCCTCGGCGGGAATCGTCCCCGCGCCGAAGCACCGCTTCGAAAAGCCCCGCCCCGGCGGGCTCGACGGTCCCGGAGACGTTCGCCTCGGGTATCTCGACCTCCGCCGCGTCGGACTCGCCGCGGACCAGCAGCGTCAGCGCGCCGGACTGCTGGATCGCAGACGCGACCGGTCCGGGCAGGTTCGGACGCAGGTTGCGCGGGAACTGCTCGATGTATCGCCCGCGCAGGGTGTTGTGATCCGGCGGGGCATGCTTGCCGGGCAGGCGGACGGCAGCCGAGCCGCCCCCCCGGACCGTCAGCTTGCCGCGGTCCACCACGGCCGGAACGTCGAACACGAGCACCATCCGCTTCTCCTGCCCCGGGGGGATGGATAGCCTCGCCGGCAGTCCGGGCGACGACGGCAGTCCGGTCCGGGCCAGGCCGAGCGCCGCCAGGCGGCGTCCCCCGGCCAGCAGTGACGCATCTTCGCCGTCGCCGACGCCGAACGACAGCGCGTCGTCGCCCGCCTCCACGCGAACGCCCACCTTCCAGAACAGCCGCTCCGGCGCCGCGGCGAGGTACCCGTCGGATGCGAAGACGTCGCCGGTGACGGAGAGCACCTCGATGCTCGCCGTGCGTTTCGGAGGCGGAGGCGGCGGAGGCGGAGCCACCGGCCGGGTCGGCGCCGTGGCGACGCCGTCGTCCGGCGGCGTGTCGGGCGGCACGTCGGAGGGCGCGTCGGGAGGACGGTGAGCGACGTCGGGGGGGCGTTCGCCGTCGCCGTCGCCGGCGCCGGCCACGCCGCGCGGGACGTCCGGCTCGCCGCTGATCGCGGCGTACACGGCCCAGGACACCCCGGCCGCCAGGAGCACCGCCGCCGCGGCCAGAAGGATGTCCCAGCGCCGCCGGACGAAGGCCAGCAGCCCGGCCAGGGGACTCGGTCGCGCGACAGCCTCCTGGTCGCTGTCGACGGGTGCCGTCGGGGCCGGCGTCCGGGGCGGGGCGGGGGCAGACGGGTCCGTCGCGTCCGAGACGCTCTGATCTTCCACGACGGCAGCGGATTCGGGCGGCTCGGCGGCCTTCGCCTCCGGCGCCGATTCCTCCTCGGCGGGCTCCGGCTCCTCGGGCGGCTCCGTCTCGGCAATGTCCAGGCGGTCGGCGTGCTCGGCGTCGGCGGTGTATCGCTCGATGATCGCCTCGTCGGCGGCGCTGACCTCGGGG
>CAZADC010000529.1:0-2390 GCA_964483755.1 uncultured Planctomycetaceae bacterium
CCCCGGTCGCCTTCCACGGCGCGTCTCGGTCTGCCTGATCTTCCGGCGCGTCGCCCGGATTTCCTCCTCATCCGGTTGCGCGTACGCCTGAAACGCCGCGGGGAGGCGGTGCAGCTCGACGTGATCATAGACCCGCTCGACCTGCTCGGCCCATTCCCGGTCGTGCTCCGCCACGGCCGTCATCCCGCCCGTCGCGGCGATCTCGTCCGCCTCGGCGCTGAGCGCCTCGGCGAGCTGCGCCGGTGTGCGGAACTTCACGTGAGCCCCGGCGTCCAGCGGCACCGCCTTGGGCAGAACGAAGGCCACGTCGACCCCGATCCGGTCGAGCCCTCGGGTCAGCCCGTGGCAGGCCGTGCCCAGGCCGCCGCTGATGTGCGGCGGGAATTCCCAGCCGAGCATGAAAACCTTCATCGTTTTCGCAGTCCTTTGCTTCGGGGCGTGTGGCTCCGGTCCGGGCACGATCCGACCGGGTCGCCGACGCGCGAGCCGCGTCGTCCCTCACCGGCTGTGCAACCCATGCATTCTAGCCGGCCCTGCCCAAGATTCAATGCGGCGCCCGACCGTCGCGGATGCCGCGGTCTCCATGGCGGGCCCGCCTCGCCACGTGGTGATTTCCCAGCCGTGCGGTTGACGGTCGAAGTGCATTGCGGTGGAATGCCGTTTCGGCAGAGCCGCCGGCCGGGACGTTTGGGATGCGACTCCCGCCGGGGCGGGCTCTCCGAAGCCTCCGAATCGCACACCCGACAACCACGGAGTCCACACATGCCTCGCAAGACCAACCCCGACTGGCCGGTGCTGACGAGCTACGATCAGGACCACCTCGCCCGCATCGCCCTGCCGCTCGGCGGCATCGGCACGGGAACCGTTTCCCTCGGCGGACGCGGCGACCTGCGAAGCTGGGAGATCGTCAATCGCCCGGCCAAGCACTTCGCGCCCCGGAACACCTTTTTCGCCCTCTACGCCAAGGCTGCCGGCGAGGACGCCGTCACGCGCTGCATCGAGGCCGACCTGCCGGCCGAGCAGTACGAAGGGGCGATGGGCGCCTCCGCCCGCAACCACGGGCTCCCGCGGTTCCGCAAGGCGGAATTCCACGCCGCCTATCCGCTGGGGCAGGTGGCGCTGAGCGATCCGGACGTGCCGCTGGACGTGCGGATCGAGGCGTTCAACCCGCTCGTCCCGCCCGACGCCGACGCCAGCGGCATTCCGGTGGCCGTCCTGCGGTTCGTGCTGGTCAACCGCACGGCGAAGAACGTGACGGCCGCCGTGTGCGGGAACCTGGCGAACTTCATCGGAACCGACGGGTCCGGCGGACGGCCGGGCTTCGCGGACAAGGTCGACTACACCTCGCAGATGGTCGGCAACGCCAACCGCTTCCGCGAGACCAAACGCCTGCGCGGCGTGTACCTGTATACGGGCTGCGAGGACGCGCACCTCGAGCGGTGGGGCTCGATCGCGCTGGCGACGACGTCCAAGGCCGGCGTGAGCTGCCGCACCGATTGGCCGGCGGGGCGGTGGAGCGGCGGGCTGCTGGACTTCTGGGACGACTTCAGTGACGACGGCGCCCTGGATTCCCGCCCCTCGTCCGGCGCGGCCGATCCGATGGCGTCGCTGGCGGTGCGGACCCGCGTCCCGGCCCGCGGCGAGAAGGCGGTCACCTTCCTGCTGTGCTGGCACTTCCCCAATCGCTACACGTGGACGCCGAAGGCGGCCGAGGGCGACTCCTGCCGCGGCGACGACCCCGACCGCATCGGCAACTACTACACCGAGCAGTACCGCGACGCGTGGGACGTCGCCGTAAAGACGGCCGACGAGCTGAAGACGCTCGAGAAGGGCACCGTCGAGTTCGTCCGGACGTTCTGCGAGGCCGACCTGCCGCACACCGTGCGCGAGGCGGCGCTCTACAACCTCTCCAGCCTCCGCTCGCAGACGGTCTTCCGCACGCCGGACGGGCGGATGTTCGGCTGGGAGGGCTGCTGCGACACCCACGGCTGCTGCTACGGCTCGTGCACGCACGTGTGGAACTACGAGCAGGCGACGGCGCACCTGTTCGGTCCGCTCGCCCGAACCATGCGGGAGGTCGAATTCGCCCACGCCACGCGCGACGACGGGCACATGAGCTTCCGCGTGAACCTTCCGCTGGAGCGGGCGACCGAGATGGGCGTCGCGGCGGCCGACGGGCAGATGGGCTGCCTGATGAAGCTCTATCGCGACTGGCGGCTCAGCGGCGACGACGAGATGCTCCGCGCCCTGTACCCGAAGGCGAAAAAGACACTGGAGTTCTGCTGGATTCCCGGCGGGTGGGACGGCGACGTCGACGGCGTGATGGAGGGCTGCCAGCACAACACGATGGACGTCGAGTACTTCGGGCCCAACGGACAGATGCAGGGCTG
>CAZADC010000530.1:0-1128 GCA_964483755.1 uncultured Planctomycetaceae bacterium
CCTTCCGCCAGCGCCCCGCCGGACCGGCCTCATCGCCGCCCCGCCAGGTGACGACCTGGCGCGCGGCGTCACCGGCGAAGGCATCCGCCTCCTTGAGGCCGCACCCGTCGACGGGGCGATTGTCGCGGTCCAGCACGGCGACGCGCACGGACCCGCCCGGCCGGCAGCGCGCGTTGATCTCCAGTCGCCGGCCGGGGGACATCAGCGGACGGGTCATGACGTATCCCTCGCGCTGTCGACCGGCCGAAAGGGAGGCGAAACCTTCCTTACGGAGCGTCGCCATGCCCAGCGCGAAGCGGACGCTGCCCTGCGGGTCGCGCGCCTCCGGCTCGTCGATCCCCTCGCCGGCGCTCATCCACCAGTCGTGATGGACGTTCGCGCCGCCGTGGTAGAAGCGCCACTCGTCGCCGATGGTCACCGGCGGGCTGGTCAGCGAAACCATGTGGGCATCCCAGGAACCCTCGCCCCGCGGCGCGAGAAAGGGCGCCGCCCGGTCGGCGGGACGGAAATGGAGCCCGTCGCGGCTGTGCAGCAGCCGAACCTCCATCTCGTTGTCGACGTGGCGGAACACGCCGAGCGTTGCGAAGTGCATTCCGCCGACGCGGAACTGCTGCATGCCGTAGTGCGCCTCGTCCAGGTTGTCGATCTCGTCGTCGGGACAAGATACGCAGATCGGGTCGGTCCAGTGCAGGAAGTCCGCGCTTCGCGTCCGGTAGACGCGGCGCTTGTTCATCAGGTCGCCGCGGTGGGGGTAGTACGGCGCGAACCAGCCGGCGACGTTCGGCGTCCCGCCCGGCAAGGGCGCGGCCGACATCAGCCCGTGCCGCGTGTTCTGGACGAACTGGCGGGCGTCGTAATCGTAATGCAGGCACGAGACGTCGCTGAGGTGGTGTCCGCTCGATCCCAGCGTCGGCGGCTCGGCGTACGGCCTCCAGTGGACGCCGTCCGGCGAGTGGGCGCACTGAATCTCGTGGCCGGGGCGCCCCTGCGAGCCGTCCGTCGCCCGGCTGAAGATCGTCCGGAACCGCTCGTCCGGGCGCGGGGGATGCGGATCAATGACGATCCCGTTGGAGTGCACGCCCACGTCGGCCCACGCCGAGTACTACATCGACATCGTCTACCAGAAGC
>CAZADC010000530.1:1138-2388 GCA_964483755.1 uncultured Planctomycetaceae bacterium
TTGGCGGGCGTGGCCGCGCTGCCTTTCGCGTGACCCATGACGATGTTCGTCGCCCGCCCGTCGATTTCCACGACGTCCAGCTCCGGTTTGCGGAAGGTCACGCCGTCGTCGCTCTCGGCGTAGAGCAGGCGGTTGGTCCACGGATGCCCGCCGGTCAGCGGTCCGAGGTCCTCGTACCAGCACTTGATCCGCCCGTCGACCGGATCGCGCAGGACGATGTGGTTGCTGTACGTGAAATAGAGCGTCCGCTCCCACGGACGGTCGGCGACGATCAGCGGGTCGGCGGCGCGCGAGGGCTTGTGCCATCGGCGTGTGACGGCCTGGCTCGCCTCGATCAGGACGCTGTCGACGAACAGCTGCACCGCATTGCCGACGTGAAGCCACGTGCTGTCCATGGGATCCTCGCTCGCGCGTGCGGGTGGGCTCAGCCTCTCTGGTCGTCCATCAGCATGCGAACCTCGCCGGCCGAGGGCATCGCCTGCTGGGCGCCGAACTTCGAGCACGCCAGCGCCCCGGCGGCGTTGGCGAAGCGGGCCGCGTCGCGAAGGGGCTCGCCCCGCCCGCTCGCGACGGCCAGGGCGGCCGTAAAGGCATCCCCCGCCGCCGTCGTGTCCACCACCTCCACGCTGAACGCCGGCACGGTGTAGAAATGGCTGTCGGCCGTCACGACCAGCGAGCCGCGCCCGCCGAGCTTCAGCACGGCCGCCTTCGCGCCGCGCGCGACGAGATCGGACGCCGCCAGCTTGTCGACGCGCTCCTCGACGGCGCTTCGTCCGGTAAGAATCTCGGCCTCGGAGGTGTTGGCGTGAGAATGTCCACCTTGTACAGATCGTCGGGCATCGACTCCGGCGCCGGGGCGGGGTCCAGCACCACCTTGCAGTTGTGCGTGCGGGCGAGATTGACGGCCGCACGGACCGTCGGCAGGGGCAGCTCGAGTTGGACGAGCACCACGTCGGCGGCCTCGAAGGCGTCCGGTCGGCAGTAGAGGTCATCCGGCGTCAGGCGGCGGTTGGCGCCGCCGGCGACGACGATCGAGTTCTCTCCCGAGGCGTCGACGATGATCATCGCCACGCCCGTCGGCGCGTCGTCGGTGATCATGATCCCGTCGCAGTCGACCCCCTCGTCGCGCAGCCCGCGGAGAAGCTGTCGGCCGAACTCGTCGTCGCCGACGCGTCCGATCATCCGGCAGCGCCCGCGCAGCCGGGCGACGCCGACCGCCTGGTTGGCGCCCTTGCCGCCGGGGGACGTGT
>CAZADC010000531.1:0-2384 GCA_964483755.1 uncultured Planctomycetaceae bacterium
TGGAAACCGTTTCCTATGCACTATCCGCAGCCGCATAACTGGCTAAACCGCACACCAACGTGACCGTGAACTTTTCGCCGTCGCAGGCGCTGCTCGCCGCCAAGGCCGGGGCAACCTACATCAGCCCGTTCGTGGGGCGCCTCGACGCCGTCGGGCGCCGCGGCATGCTGCTCGTCGAGCAGATCCGGAAGATCTACGACAACTACGGGTTCGACACCTGGATCATCACGGCCGCGTGCAGAACCGCGGATCACGTCCTCCAGGCGGCGCTGATCGGCAGCGACGTGTGCACCATGGCGTTCCCCATCCTCGATCAGCTCTTCGACCATCCGCTGACCGACGAGGGCGTCCGCCTCTTCCTCGAAGACTGGAAGAAGGTCCCCGAGGCCGACAGGCTCTGGGAGCGGCGCTGAGGCTGCTATTCGGCCTCGGGCTCTTCCTGGTCGTCGCCGGTGACCTTGTCCCAGGACCACTCGGCCGCTTTCTTCACCGCCTCGCCCGTCGTCTTGCCCGCCTTGCCGACGGGGCGTACGACGTACTTCTTCGTGTAGTCGACGATGCCCTTGTCGCCGTCGCCGGCGGGCTTCGGCAGGCCGATCGTCTCGGCGAAGAGCATCTTCATCGCCTTCCACGCCCGCCGCTCCGCCCGGGCGTTGAACGCGGCGCCGGAGGACGGATCGTCGCCGGACCCGGGGTTCGTGAACGAGTGCACGGCGCCGCCGTACATGTTGAGCTGCCAGTCGCCGACCTCCCCGGCCTGCATCTCCTCGATGAACGCCCGGACCTCCTTGGGCGGCACGTGGGGGTCATCGGCGCCGTGGCAGACGAGGATTGCCGGACGGATGTTCTCCGCATCGGAGACGCCCGGGGTGTAAAGCCCGCCGTGGAAGCTGACGGCCGCCCGGAAATCCGCGCCCGACCGCGCCAGCTCCAGCACGGACGTGCCGCCGAAGCAGAACCCGATCGCCGCCAGCTTGTCGTCATCGCTGAGCCGATGCTCGCGGAGCTGCTCGAGCGCCAGTCGGCCGCGGCGGCGCATCAGCTCGATGTCCTCCTTCAGCCGGCCGGACAGCTCCGCCGCCTCCTTCGCGTTCGTCGCCCGCCTGCCCTTGCCGTACATGTCGGCCGCGAAGGCGACGTACCCCAGGCGGGCGAGCTGACGGGTCCGCAGACGCGCGTAGTCGTTCAGACCGTACCACTCGTGGATGACCAGTACGCCGGGGCGCCTGGCGTCCGTGGAATCGTCCCAGGCGACGAAACCCTCCATGACCTCGTCGCCATCGCGGTACTCGACGGTCTCGGTGCGAATCTCGGCCGCCACGTGAGATGCGATCAGCAGCACGGCGGCAATTCCGGCAGCAGTGTGTCGCAGATTCATGGTGTTTCTCCTCTTGGGGTCAGGTCATTGTATGCCCGTCCCCGCGGACAGCCGGCCCCGCGGCGGGGACCGGGGCCGTCGATTTCCGGTTTGCCGACCGGAGGATCGGCGGGTAGGCTCCCGCACCATGAACGACGAGAAGACCGGAGGAATTGCGGGCGTCATCTTCGACATGGACGGTGTGCTGTGCGACTCGGAGGAGTTCATCTGCGCGGCCGCGCGGAGAATGTTCGCCGAGCAGCACGGCGTTGCGGCGACGCCGGAGGACTTCGTCCCGTTCGTGGGAGCGGGCGAGAACCGCTACCTCGGGGGTGTCGCCGAGAAGCACGGCGTCGCGCTGGACCTGGAGCGCGACAAGGCCCGGACGTACGAGATTTACCTTGAGATCATCCGCGGCAATCTGGAACCGCTCAACGGCGTACACGAGTTCATCGCCGAATGCCGCCGTCGCGGGCTGAAGCTCGCCGTGGCCACCAGCGCCGACCGCGTCAAGATGGCCGGCAACCTGCGGGAGATCGACCTGCCGCCGGAGACCTTCGACACGCTGGTCAACGGGCTGGACGTGGATCGCAAGAAGCCGGACCCGGATATCTTCCTTCTGGCGGCGGAGCGGCTGGGACTCGATCCCGCGCGGTGCCTGGTCGTCGAGGACGCGCCCAACGGCGTGCGAGCGGCGAAACGCGCCGGGGCGAAGTGCCTGGCGCTGAGCACCAGCTTCAGGTCCGACGAATTGCGCGACGCCGGCGCCGACTGGCTCGCCTCAAATCTGGCCGACGTGCCCGACGCGGTGTTCTTCGAGTAGGCGTCGGCGGCCGAGCCGTACCGCGCCCTTCGTCTTACCGGCGGGTCCTGCGGATGATCCACTCGCCCTGGTTGACCTTCGGCAGGGGCATCTCGGGAGTCTCGCCGGTGATGGACTGGATCGCCCACGCCGCGGTGCGGATCATCGTCCGGTTCAGGCGCTGCTCGGTCATGATGGACCGGATCGGGTCGAGCACGCTCTCCG
>CAZADC010000532.1:0-2377 GCA_964483755.1 uncultured Planctomycetaceae bacterium
GGCGGGGACGGACCGGCGGGCGTTGAGGGCCTGGAACCCGTGTTCCTTGGCGAGGCGGTTGAACTCGCGGATGACCTTGGACTGGTAGCGGCAGAAGCTCTCGTAGGGGTCATAGCCCGGGAAGTAGTACTCCTTGCCGCGCGTGTTCTCGGCCAGGATTGCCTTGTCCTCGGCGATCCGGGTGTAGAGGTAGATCAGCGACAGGGAGTGGTTGTCGGTCTCCACGCCGAAGGAACCGAGCCCGCCCCACTGCACCTCCTCGCTGCCGTGGGTCACGTCGAACAGAGAGGTCTTGAACGTCTCCTGGCGCGGGGTGCCCTGGGAGTAGCGCGGCGTGAGCGGCTCCCCGGGACGGGTCACCCAGTAGGAGTCGTCGATCCCGTCGTCGTAGAAGGAGCTGTCCTTCTCGTAGTACAGACTCGCGAATCCGCCCAGCTTGAAGTCGTTCGGCAGGTCGTGTTTTCCGCCCGCGGCGAAGGACCACTTGTAGTCGATCGGCGCGTCGATCCGGCTGACGCCGACGTCCGGTCCGAAGTCGCCGACGGGACGGGGGTCGTATCCGAGACAGCTGACCCCGCCGTGCCGGCTCGTCAGGAAGTCGTCACGGCCCGCGACCTGCGTGTTGAACCCGGACTGCACCTTGAAGCTCAGCAGCGACTCGTCCGGGATGCCCTTGAGCACGACGTTGACGGCGCCGCCCGAGGCGTCGCCCTGCTGGTCGGGGGTGAAGGTCTTGCTGACCTGAATGCTCTCGATGACGGCCGCCGGGAACTGATCGAGCTGCACCGCGCGCTTGTCCGCGTCGGCGGTCGGGAGGCGGACGCCGTTCATCTGCGAGTTGACGTAGCGGTCGGGCAGTCCGCGGATGACGGCGTACTTGCCGTCCGCGACGGTCGCCCCGGAAACCAGCTTCAGCGCGGAGGCGGCGTCGCTCGCGCCGGCGCGGCTCATCAGGTCGGCGCCGATCGAGTCCAGAAGCGCCGGGCTCTCCATGCGCAGGTTGAGCAACCCGATCTCCGTCGACCCGCCGATTGTGAGGTCCTGGACCACGAATTCTTCCATGTCGACAAAATCGCCCGACAGCGAAACGTCCACCTCGGTCATCCGCCCGGCCGCGACGACCACGTCACCCTTCACCTGGCGAACGTATCCCTGCTGGGTGAACACGAGCGTGTAGGCGCCCGGCGGCACGTCATCGAGGAGGTAGTTTCCCGCGTCGCCGGAGGCGGTCTTCGCACCGGTCTCGGCGATCACGACCTGCGCACCGGCCAGCGTCACCTCGAATTCCTTGTCGTACACCATTCCGCGAATCGAGCCGGCCTGCTGGGCGCCGGCGGAACCCGCACACCACAGCGCCACGGCCAGGATGAACCATCGCGGACACGGGGCTACCACGGACGTCCCAGCCCTTCGCGAATCTCGCGGAGTCGCCGCCACAGCTCGCGGTCCGGCTCGACGCCGTGAACCGCCATGGAGCAGCAGGTGGCCGCCAGGTCGATCGCCCGCGGCCTGGAGTTGGGGTTCTCGAACCCCTCTTCGACCACCCGCTTGTAGACGGCCAGTGCGGCGTCGCCGTCGCCTGCGGCCTGCCGGGCCTCGGCAACCTCACAAAGCGTCTCGGCCCGCTCGATATTCAATAACCGGTCCCGCCCCGCCTCGTATATCTTCAGCGCCCTGGCGAGGTGCTCCCGGGCTGCGTCCGCGTCGCCGGCCCGCGAGCAGTGCGCCGCCAGCCGGGCGAGAAGCTTCACGTGGTATTCGACCGGCCAGTTGGCGCCCTCCACCATCGCCTGGGCGTCGTCAAGCAGTTCCCGCGCGCGCGCCGGGTCGCCGTGATCGACCGCGAAGTCAGCCAATTGAAAGAGCAGCTCGATCCGCAGGAAAATCGGCAGGGGCTTCCACGCGGACCGGATCCGCTGCTCCACAAGCGAGCGCTTCTCCGGGTCGTCGTAGAAGCGGTTGTACAGCTCGGTCGCTGAAAAGAGATGGTTCTTTATGATGTCGAAGTTGCGGGTGGCGGCGGCTTCTTCCAGCGCTTTCATCCGTTCATCGAAGTCCCCCTCCTCGGCCCGCATGGCCCGGACGCGGGCGACTTTGCCCGCCTCGGACGGCTCGACGCCGACCTCCGCCTGTTCGGCCACCTTCTCCCGACCCAGCCAGGCGTGTGTCCGCGCGATCCGCACACGGACCCGGTCCTTGCGCCATTGCTGTCCGGCGTACTTCGCGGCCTCGGCGGCGCGGGTAAGGTATGTGTCGATGTTCTCGGTATGTCCTCGCCGCACACACCAGAACGCCAGGTCGGCGTAGGCGAGTCCCCGTCGCCAGTTGTCGATCTCATCGAGATAGGACAGCGCCCGTCGCGGCTGGTCCAGCTCCA
>CAZADC010000533.1:0-2371 GCA_964483755.1 uncultured Planctomycetaceae bacterium
ATCGTCCTGCTGGGCGATCGCTACGGCTGGCGCCCTCTTCCGCCGCAGGTGGAAGCCGGTGAGTTCGAGGCGCTTCGAAATCGTCTGAATGAGGCCCAGCGACGGCGTGTCGATCGCTGGTATCGCAGGGACGACAATGCCGTTCCCGCCGAGTATCGTCTGCTCCCGCGAACGCACGAGTTCGTGGACCCGGAAACGTGGGCCGCGGAAGAGCGGGACCTGCGGAGCATCCTGCTGGGCGCCGTCGAGCAGGTTCTGGCTGAGGACGACGTTCGCCGGCGGAAGTGGTGCGAATCGGCCACGCACCAAGAGATCCGCGCCGGCGCCATCGAGGCGGACGGCCCCGGCGAGCACGTGTTCTGCTACTTCAGACGCATCGAGGGGCTTCCTGTCGACGAGACGGCCGCGGCGTATCGTGATCTGCGCGACGGCCGGCCCGACCGGGACGCCGGCGGACGGCTCGATGCGCTGAAGACGGAGCTTGACGGTCTGCTGCCGGACGATCACGTGCACCGGTATGCCGTCACGTGGAATGACGGGCGCCCGGCCTTCGATCCGCGTGAACTGGACCGCCTGTGCGACGCGGTACGGCGGAACCTGGTGCAGGTGATCGACCGGGAGGTCGGCGCGTTTCAGAGAGAGTCCGGAACGTCGCGCGAGGCGGAAGCCCATCGGGAGTTCGGCGCCGACCGCGCCCGGCATTTCACCGGGCGGGAGGATGTGCTTCAGCGGATTCGCGAGTACCGGGCCGGCGACGGGCCACGCCCGCTGGTCATCCACGGACAGCCGGGCTCCGGAAAGACGGCCGTCATGGCGCGGGCGGCGGACGAAGCCCTGGCCGACGGTCAGACGCAAGTCATCCGGCGTTTCATCGGCGCCACGCCCGCATCCGCGCAGGTGCGCACGCTGGTGGCGGGTCTCTGCGAGGAGCTCGGCGCCAGGTACGGAAGGACCGACGCGCTGCCGGAGGACATCAACGAGCTCGTGCGGGAGCTGCACGAGCGGATTGCCCTGGCGTCGCAGGACCGGCCGCTCCTGCTGTTCATCGACGCCGTGGACCAGCTCGACGCGGCGGACGGCCTGCGGAGCCTGTTCTGGCTTCCGCGAGAGCTTCCGGAGCATGCGCGACTCGTGTTCTCGGTGCAGGAAGACGACGTGGATCGCGGCTGTTACGACGTGGCCGCGAGGATGTTACCGCCCGAGTGCCGGGTTTCGCTCAATCCCATGCCGGCCGAACAGGCCGGGCGCCTCCTGGACGCCTGGCTCGCCGAGGCAGGGCGGACGCTTCAGGTCGAGCAGCGTGCGGCTGTGCTGGACGGCTTCGCACGCTGTCCGTGGCCGCTGTATCTCAGACTGGCGTTCGGTGAGGCGAAGCTGTGGCGCTCATGGGAGCCGGCGCGACCGCTGCGCGGCGATATTCCCGGGGTGCTGGACGGCCTGCTTGAGCGCCTGGAGCACCCCGAGCAGCACGGGGTCGCGCTCGTCTCGCGCAGCCTCGGCTATCTCACCGCGGCTCGTCACGGTCTGACCGAGGACGAAATGCTGGACGTGCTGTCCCGGGATCCGGACGTCATGGACGCTTTCCGCGCGCGGTCGCCTCACTCGCCTCACGTGGACCGGCTGCCCGTGGTGGTCTGGTCGCGTCTCTACGCCGACCTGGAAGCCAACATGGCCAGGCGTCGGGCCGACGGAACGGTGGTGCTTTCGTTCTATCACGACCAGGTGCGCCGGGCCGTCGAGCGAAGGTACCTCGCGGACGACGAGAGACTCGCCCGGCACCAGGCGCTGGCCGAGCATTTCGACGAGCAGGACTACTGGATGGAATCGGTCGAGGCCCAGCGGGAGCGCGCCCGTCGTCTGCCCCCGACGCCCCGGCCCGCGAACGTACGCAAGGTGGTCGAGCTGCCGCACCACCGTCTCGAGGCCGCCAGGATCGGCGGCAGGGACGACGCGAAGTCGCCGTACTGGGACGCCGTCGCCGATCTGCTGACGGACTGGCGGTTCCTCGAGGCCAAGGCGGAAGCGGATCCGAACGGACGCCCGACCGAGGACGAGACCGCCGAACGCGACGGGTGACGCTTTCGGCGGAGCCGAGGCAGTGTGGTTGCCGCGAGGACGCGAAAAGGAGACGGACATGCCAGAGGCCGTGAGAGTCGACACCTACGTCTGCAACCAGTGCGGGTTCCGCTTCCTGGGCGGCACGAGCAGGGCGGCGGACCGGCGTCTGCAGGCGACGATACGGACCCGCCTGGTTCTCTGCCCGAAGTGCTCCGGGCCCTGCCGGCGTGACCGGTTCGCCGCGGCGGGGGGATGGGCGGGGTTCGTGATCTTCACCCTCGTCGTCGGCGGCCTGATCGTACTGCTTGCGATG
>CAZADC010000534.1:0-2370 GCA_964483755.1 uncultured Planctomycetaceae bacterium
CGCCGGTCGCACCAGCCGCGGCGTTCGATTCACTTTTCCCATCCGTCCGCCCTCGCGATGCTGCTTCGGTTTGTTTCGTGTGGTTCGTGTCGTTCGTGGTTCGCGCTCGCCGCTTAGGCAAACCCCGCGGAAATCGTGGTGGTGCTGTTGCCGCCGGCGTCGATGGTCCATTCGATCGCGGTAATCGGCGCGGCCATCTCGTGCAGCTCGCCGCCGGTCTCGACGCTGCGAAGGATCTGCCCGAGCAGCCCCGCGTAGGGCCACAGGCCGCGCTGCGTGATCTCCGCGCGATGGCGGGCGCCGTAGTAGCGGGAGAGCAGGCCCGCCAAAACGAACAGCAGCCGGTCGGTGTCCTGTCGCAAAACCGTCTCGGTCTCGGCCGACTCCAGCAGTTCGCCCTCCGGCGAGACGCCGACCACGGTCTTTCGACCCAGGACCCAGAGGTTCGCGTCGGGGACCTCGACCTCCAAAACGCCGTCGCTCAGCGTCGCATCCGAAGCGGCCCATTCCAGCCCGAACCGCTGGTCGGTCTCCCATGCCAGCGTGGCGACCGTGGCCTCGTGGTCGTACAGCGGCACCACGTCGGTCGGCCCGTCCTCGAAATGGTTCGCCGCCAACTCCCAGTTATGCGAACCGGTCAGCCGAAGGCCCAGGCTGCCCGAAACCGCCTCGACGTGGAAACCCGCCTCGGCCGCGCCGATGTAGACGTCGTAGTCCGGCGAGTCGACGAACCCTCCGGCAATCTCTTCGCCCGCTTCGTAGCGCCGCAAAAACGCCATCGGCGGCAGCCGGTCGGCCGTGTCGTCGGTGTCCTGGTCGGCCAGTGCCGGGTCGGCGTCGGCGCTGTAATCGATGCCCGGCTCCAGGGGCGTCCAGTCGAGCGTCTTCGGGGTCCACGGCGCAAACGTCGTGCTCTCGGTCAGCTCGCCGTCGCCGTCCACCGTCGGCGTCAGGTGCAACTCGTCCAGGCGGCCGCGCGCGTCGTAGCTGAGAACTAGCTGACGGTAAACGTCGCTGTCGGTCGTGTGCAGCCGCTCGGCGATGTCCGGCCAGACCTCCGCCGCCGTGACGTCCACCTTGTACGCCTCCTCCTCTTCGTCCGTCCACGAGCCCCAGAGTGTGCCGGCGCGATCGGCGTCGTCCACCTCCGTGCCCATCAGTGATGCGCAGATCACCACACGATTGCCCAGCAGCCGAATTTTCTTGTAGCCCTGCTCGTCGCTCTGCACGATGCGTGCACTCAGCACGTCCTTCGCCGTGCCGACGGACAGCCGGACCTCCGCCTCGTTTTTCGGGATCGTCTGCCCGCCGAAACTGTAGGACACGGCGGACAAAGCGAACACCTGCACGGCAAATCCGTCGTCGGTCGGCACCACCTGCCAGTCCAGCCCGCAACGGCGTGGGATGGCGGCGTCGAGCAGTTGGGCGACGGTCTGCGTGGTGCCCATCTCGATCGTTTCGGTAAGCCTTTCGAGCGTGTCCACGTCGCCAGTCAATGACCAGGCCGGCCCGCCGTTGGCGGAGTCGTCGGCGTAATGGTGCAGCCAATACTCGACGATTTCCTTTGCTGTCCAGGTCTTGCCGATCGTCACGTCGTAGCAGTAGACGCCGTCGGCATCGGGCAGCGTGGAGCGGTTGCCCACGCCGTCGCGGTTGACGTCGGGCACCCAGTCCACTTCAATCGGTGTGGGCGTCTCGGAACTGGCGATGGCCGAGTTCTGCCAGCTCTTCGAGACGCCGAGCTTCTCCAGGATTCGCCGCGGGCCGTACGCCCGCCACTGCTGCACGCCGGCGGCCCCGTGCGAGCTGACCCCGTGCGGGTCGCGTATCTCGCCCTCGATCCGGCCGACGAATTGCGTCCGGTAGCCCTGGGGCCCGGCAATCAGGATCCGCAGCCACCAGCCGGACCCACCGGTCCACGGCGACTTGTAGCCGGGCGCCGATTCCCACGGCAATTTCACCTGCCCATAACTCCGCATCACGTCGGCCTGCGCCACCTCGCCCCCGCCGGCCACACGGCGGACCCGCGGGACCTTCAGTTCCGGCGCGGTGACCCACTCGTCCGACCACGATCGCTTTAGTTGCGCGATCGCCGGGTAGACGGTTTTGGTGGTAGCGGGGGATGGACCGAGGATGATCATTGCAGAAGGTGTCAGGTGTCAGGTGTCAGGTGTCAGCTTGACGACGCTTCCAGCAGCTTTGGCGCGGCGGGGCCGGTGGCGTCGGCGGCGAGGGCGACGACGGTGGAATCGGAGTAGACCCACACGGGCACGGCGTCGGTGCCGTCGTTGCGACGTGCCTGCACGCGGACGCGAACATCCGTTGCGTGGGCCTGGGCGGGCAGGGCGTAACTGAGGACCGCATAGGGCG
>CAZADC010000535.1:0-2366 GCA_964483755.1 uncultured Planctomycetaceae bacterium
CAGCGTCGTCGGCATCGACGCCGAGCGCGCCATCATCGGCGCGCTCGCCTCCGGGCTGTTCGAGGAGGACACGGTCGAGGGCGTCGACGTCATCGCGCTCACCGAGCAGGGCGTCATCGCCGTGCTCACCGGGCTCGCGACGTTGTGACCGCACGCCCCCGCTGTTCAACCGGACAGCGGGGTCGCAGCGGTTCGGGTAGGTCGCACGAGTCGGAACCCCGCGCTCGGACTACCGCGTAGATGCGGACGTCCGGCGCGGGGTTCCGCGCTTCAGCGGACCTTCGAATGAGGCGCATGAGTCCCCGTTCAGGGGATTGAAACGCTCCACAGCACGAGCTCGCTCGTGCGTCTCATTGGGAGGTTCCATGTTAAATAAATTCGAGACCGCCCGACGCCTCGCCGAGGCGTTCGGGCACGAGTGGGCTACCGCGCTGCGGTGGCCCACTCAGGAGATGGCTCGCGACGGATGTCCGCTCGCGTCCGAGCTTGAGCGGGGGGTCGACCGCGCTGCGCGCGAGCGGCTCGCTACGATGGTCGATGACGCCGACGGCGCCCCCGAGCGGGTCGTCGAGGCGATCGCGCGTCACCACCGCGAGTGGTGGCGCGAGACGGCCCCGGTCGTCCGCGGCCCCGACGGCGACCCCCTCGAGGGGCCGTCGGGCATCCCCTGCCCCGTGCTGGACGAGGGGCACCTCGTCCACACGACGGGGACTGGCCGGATCGCCTGGACGGTCGATGCCGGGGGCCTCGTCCGAATCGGGGTCTACCGGCCGGCCGGCCGGGCGTTCTCCATCCGGACAGCCCTTCCCGAGGGGGTCGCGCAGCTCCCGACCGTCGAGGTTCGCCTCGGCCGCCACCCCTGGTGGTCGCGGCACGCGACGGCTGCCGCGCAAGCCGTGGCCGCGCTCGTCGATCTGCCCGTTTCGGAGATGCAGGCGCAGCACGTCGAGGAGCGCGTCTGCGCGCTCCTCACCGACCAGCTCCTCGCCGCGGAACGGGCGCGGCGCAAGATCGCGGACGTGCCCCATGGCGAGGGGCCCGGGGTCGCCCGCTAGCCCGCCGCGTCAGATCCGGCCCCGTTGCCCGTCTTGGGCAACGGGGCTCGACGCGCTGAAGGGAGGTGGTCAGGGTCCGCGTGTGGCTCAGCCGGATGACCGTCGCGGACGGCGAGCCGGCCAACGACATGATCAGCGTCGAGCACCTGATCGACGGCAAGTGGACCGTCCACGTGCGCTACGCCGGTCGCCGCCTCGAGTGAACGCCCGAGGCCGCGAGTCGATCCCTCGATCGGTCCGCGGCCTGGCTCGTTCACCAACACAAGGAGTTGACATGGACAAAGACCTCGAACTGCTCACCGCCGAGTCGCACGGCTTCGATGGAGGCAACTACGACTGCGCCTACGTCGGCCGCTTCGATCCGGTCGGGTCCTTCATGAAGCACGGCGATCCCGATCACACCTCGTTCGCTCACCGAGCGGGCTACATCCGGGGCTTCTACAGCAGCTTCGAGCTGCACGAGATCGCCGACCCCTCACTCCGCGCGAAGGTCGCGTACATCCGGATGGTCCACGAGCGGATCTACCGCCTGGGCCAGCGTGCGGACGCCTTGGAGCTCGCCGTCAAGCTCATCCTCGAGCTCGACGCCGCCGAAGACGGGGACAGCGTCGTCTGCCTCGGCGAGACCACCCGCCGTGACCTGAAGAACCTTCTTCAGGAAGGAGGCGGCGCGTGAAGCTGCTCAAGATGACCGCCGACTTCGCCGCGGCCTACGCGGCGTGTCTCGACGTCGCCGTCAAGACCGAGGACGGAGGCACCTGCAACTTCGACAACGTGTCCGTCCGGCCCGACGACGAGCGAAGCGTCGCCGAGATCCACGTCGCCTCACGCGGGGCCGGGCTGCGTTCGGAGCTGGAGGACTGGCATGGCGAGTGCGTCATGCTCGGTGTCGGCTGCGTGCCCGGTCAGGCCGCCCAGCGGACCAAAGCCGCCGAGGCCCTCTGCAACGCGCTCCGCGAACGCGGGTACAAGGTCGAGATGTTCTACATGGCCGACTGACGGGCAGCCCCGTCGGCGCGTCCTGGGACTACGCCGTAGGGGTATGTGTGCGGCGGGATGGCCCCGCCGTGTTCAACACAGGGAGTTGACATGAACGAAGCCACCGAGAAGCTCAAGAACGAACTTCGGATCCTCCTCGCGATCCGGGACCTCCTCCTCGCTCATGCGAGGACGTCGACCACGCAGCGCGACGCGATCCCGAGCGGACACGCCTACGCGATCCTTACCGGGAAGGTCGAGCTCAACACCTACTACACGATCGAGCGCGCGCTCGTCGACGCCGGGTTGTTCACCAAGACCGGCGACCTCCTC
>CAZADC010000536.1:0-2355 GCA_964483755.1 uncultured Planctomycetaceae bacterium
AGGTACTCGAACAGCGGCTTGTCGGACGCAATCGCCGCCGCCCGCGCCGTCGCCAGCGACACGCCGAGCACGGCGTTGGCGCCGAACTTCGCCTTGTTGGGCGTCCCATCCGCCTCGATCATCGCCTGATCGACGGCGGCCTGGTCCAGCGCGTCCATGCCGGACACCAGGTCCGCGACGGCTGTGTTGACATTCTCGACCGCCTTGAGCACGCCCTTGCCGAGGTAGACGCCCTTGTCACCGTCGCGCAGCTCGACGGCCTCGTTCTCGCCCGTCGACGCGCCCGACGGCACGGCGGCGCGCCCGAGAACGCCGCTCTCGAGGACCACGTCCACCTCGACGGTGGGATTGCCTCGGGAGTCGAGAATCTGACGGCCGTGTACGCGACGGATCTTCGTAGACATCGTGGGGTTTCCTTCCGTTCTATCGACCCTGCGGTCGAGGTTGCCTTAGCTTTTCGCCGGAACCATCCCCCGGCGTCCGGGACAGTGTACCCGACGGGGGACGTGATTCAAGACGTTCGCCTCGATTCGCCTTGCGCCGGTGGCCGATCATGTCGCGATTGACCGTGCCCACCGCCTCGTCCCCTTCGGCAACCTCGAGACCGCATGAACAGCGCGGCGGCCTGCGAAGGCCGCCTCGCTCCCCTCATACACTTGCCGGACTGCGCTGCGCAACGCCCGTCAGTCCGGATCGGCCGGTTGCGTGGCCGCGCGACGGATGGCGTCAGCGACGGCGGCAGCGCCGGGCGGGTCCTCGTCGTCCGATTCGGCCGGGGCGAGCAGTCCCTGCTCCCGCAGCCAGGCGACCTTGTCTGTCCCGGCGGCAAGCCCGTCCAGCGCCGCCAGATAGACCCGCTCCCGCCCCGCCGACAGCGTCGAACGCCACGTGCAGAAGTTCAGCAGCTCGGCGCCGTCCAGCGTCCCGCTCCCGAGATATCGCTCCTGCGCGGCCGGGTCCGGACGGGCCCAGGCGGCGAAACAGATCGCCGGGGTCTGCTCGTCGTACGGCAGGTTGCGCTCCCAGCGCACCTCGCCGTCCTCGGCGGACCACTCCCCATTCGTGGCGAACGGCTCCACCTCGGTCTTGAGCGACAGCGCCAGCATGTCCGCGCTGCCCAGCCGGAAGAACATGGCGAAGATGCGCTCGGCCGGGGTGGACAGGACGTCCGTCGGCTCGGGGGGTTCGTCGTCCTCGTCGCGCTCGCCCCGGCGCCATTCCTCCAGCATCCGTCGATACTCCGGCGTGGACCGCAGGTATCTGTGGAAGGATTCTTGGGCGGCTTCGGAATCGGCGAGGAACGCCAGCACGTCCCCGGCCTCCTTCTCGCTCTCGTAGCCGAGCAGGTCGGCGATCTTCGCTCGCAGAAACGCCAGCCCGGCGTCCGACGAGACCCCGTCGTCCGTCATCCGGCGGAGCGTCGGGATGTCCTGCGTCTTCAGCAGGCCGGCCTCGGCGAGTTGGAGGAAAATGCGGGAAAGAATATCAACGGGCGCATCGTCCTCCTCCTCGCCGGCGAGCCCGGTCTGTCCGTCCCAGGCGAGGAGCAGGCCGTTCTTGAGCGTCCGCCGCAACGGGCCGTCGAGCTTCTTCTGAAACTCCGGCCAGTTGCGCTCCTCGCCCAGTTCCGACCCCAGCCAGGCGATGACGCGGTCGGTCAGCGTGTCGACGTCGGCGAAGGCCTGCTCGATGCGGGCGGCCTGGTCCGGATCGCCGCCGAACCGCTCCATGTACAGATACGCGTCCCCCAGCTCGGACGCATAGCGGACGTATCGCCCCGGGCCGAGGTCGTCCGGAAGCGTCGGTCCGAACGTGCCGGCGAAACCGGCGCCGGAGTCTGTCTCAACCCGCTGCGGGTAGAGCTTCTCGAGGGCCGCGATTCGCTCGGGCGGCACGGGTTTGCGGGCGTCCGATTCAACGGGCTGCGTCGCGGCCTGCGAAGCGGGCGCTTCGACCCGGCCGCCGCCCATTCGCTCCACCACCGCCTCCCGGCGAATGGTGTCTCCGGCGGGCGTCATCCGGATCGTCCAGCGGTCATACTCGCATCCCGCAAGGATCAGCACCGCCGCCGTCAGGATGAATGCGACTTGCACGTACGGGCTCTTCATCGAACATCTCCTTTCCCCCGGGCGGCGGACTGGCGTCGCCGCGCCGCCGGACTAGAATGGTCCGAACGGTATCACGAAACGAAGGCGGGAGCAATGCACACCGAGAGCTTCGACGTACGCACGCACAGCCGGGACGAGATGATCGACATCACCGACCGCGTCGCCGCCGTCCTGGGCGATTCCGGCGCAGGCGACGGGGTCGTCGTCGTCCACGTTCCGCACACCACGGCCGGCGTGACGATCAACG
>CAZADC010000537.1:0-2348 GCA_964483755.1 uncultured Planctomycetaceae bacterium
AGTTGTACACCAGCTCGGCCGTGCCGTCGCCGCCGTCGTCCACGCCGGCGTCGTCCTCGGGTCCGCCGCCGCGGCTGACGTCGTCATAGACGCCGTTTTTGTTGACGCCGATCAACCGCTGGGCGTTGAGGATGTTGAGGTCGGAGACCTGATCGCCCTCGCCGAACCCCTCACTGAAGTCCACATCGCCGTCGCCGTCGAAGTCCCCGTCTCTCCAAGTCTTGTCGGTCGCGTCGGGGGCGTACCCGGCGTTCAGGTGCTGGAGGTCGGAGACGCCATCCGCGCCATCGAAGGGGGACTCGGTGAAGTCGATGTCGCCGTCACGGTCGGCGTCGCCGGCGAGGGCAATGTCCCAACCGCTGTGGGCGACCATGGGGTCGTCGCCGTCGCCGCCGTCGCTGCTGGCGACCTTGACGTAGTCCAGCTCGGAGTTGAGGCTGGGGCTCGGGCCGGCACTGCTGTAGTAGTGCAGTGCCAGGCCGAGGTAGCCGTGATGGTCCCAGCCGGAGCCGTCGTTGCTGCTGTTGCCGTCGGCCAGTCCGTCCGCCCAGTACTCCATGCGGATGTAGTTGACCTCGGCGTTCTCGAGCCCGGCGCCTTCGCCGGCGTCCTGAGGACGTACCGACGCGCCACCGCCGGTGCCGCCCTCGAGGATCCAGTCCTTGGTCTCGCTGTAGGTGTACACCGTAGCGGTGTCGACCTCGAACTTGAACTCGACGGTGTCGTCGCCCATGGCGCGGGCGAGATGGACGTGGTTGGCCCAGTCGTCGCTTTCGGCGCCCTGACTTCCGGCGCCGGGGGCCCAGTCACGTCCGCTGGCATTGGTGCCCATGACTTCGAGGATGTACCCGTCGCCGTCGCGGTCGAACGGGTTGCCGTTGTCGTCGAGCTCGACGAACACGCCGGCCTGCTGCATGAAGTACGTCCGGTACGGACGGGAGCCCGGATCCTCGCCGCCGACGTGGTACCCGTTGGAGTACAGGTCCAGATTGCCGTTGCCGGAGTCCGTGCGCGGGTTGAAGCTGGCCTTGACGACCGCTTCGCCACCGCCGTATTCGGGAACGTTGGTCTGCGGCTGGACGGCGAAGCTCCATCCCTCGATCGTCCGACCGGGGACGAAGGCGGTCTCGACGGTGATGATGTCGTCGCCCCAGTAGTTGACGTCGGACAGGGTGGTGGTGCCGTTCGTGCCGCCCGGATGGACGGTCAGTCCGGGCTCAGTGTAGGTCCAGCCGTCGGCCGAGGCGTCGACCGTGCTGTCGGTGTAGCCGTTCTGGCCAGCGCCGGTGCCGAACTCGACGTGGCGGTCCGGGGCCGTCGCGCCCGGGGTCGTCGCGTCCCACTCGGTGCCGACGTTCCAGGCGTCCGGGACGTCGTTCTCGTCCGGATCATACCCGTCGCGGACGTATCCGCTCGTGCCGGGATCGGCCGACGGATTCGCCTCGCTGAAATCGACGTCGACCTGCGGCTGCGCGAGCGCCGCCCCGTTGAAGGCGGCAACGGCGCCGATGATTACTGCAACCAATACGAAGTGTCTCATCCTTCTCTTCTCCTTAACTCCTGCGTAAAGATGACTTCCGGGAATGCCTCCGACGGCTTCCCATGAAATGAAGCGGTGCTGCCAATGCCGCTATGCTATTGGGATACAACTCAGCACGTCTCTCTACGTCCTGCTCACCGCCTTCTTTCGCACCGTGAATTGCCTTGACATGCCGCTGACTGAGCGGCGTACCGCCAGGCGGCTGCATCCGCGTCCGCAGTTCCTGTCGGATCGCCCGAAGTCGACCACTGCCTATGCTGCTCCGTGCGTTTCCGACGACATGATGACACTGAATATACCGGCCCGCCGCCGATCTGTCAAGCAGATTCCGCACTTTGTGATTCCGCGCGATTCCGCGGGTGTGCGCATGGTTCCGTGGCGGCGCTTCCGGACACGTCAGGGATTGCGCTGGCCCGCAGGGCCCAGAAGGCGCCTTGCGGCATGCGGAGGCGTGTTCCGACTGCGTTGCGACTCCTGCGCAGCGGCCCGCCTGGTCCGGCCTTCTCGATCGGTCGACAGCGCGCGCACGAACGCGGCGGCCCGCCAAGGCCGCCGCGCTCCGTGCTTGTGCGTCTCTGCTGCTCTTCGTGGAACAGGCCTTCCGGCCTGTTCACGGCGCACAGCCTGGAAAGGCTGTGCCACCGGCAGACAGCGTTACTTCTTGCGACGGATCAGCGCCGCGGCGCCGCCGAGGCCGAGCAGAACCATCGTCGCCGGCTCGGGGACGATCGTGATCACGCCGTCCTGGAGCGTCTCGCCCGCCCGCTGGTAGCGGAACAGGACGTCCGTGCCCTGAACGAGCTCGGTG
>CAZADC010000538.1:0-2348 GCA_964483755.1 uncultured Planctomycetaceae bacterium
TCGTCCCGTAGAATTGCCCGCGTCAGATCGGACGGAGCGAAACAGTGCGGATGCTCAGGCGAGCCATTCTGTGGGCGGGGCTGGTCGTCATGGCCGGGGCGGCGGCGATGGCCGTCGTCGGGGCGTTCCTGGGCGCCGAACGCACCTCCGCGCTGGTCAACTCGCTCCCCGCGGCCGTCTTCTGGACGCTGTTCGCCCTGGTGGCGGTCTCGCCTTTCCTCGCCTTCAAGCGGATGTGGACGTCGCCCGGTCGATGGCTGACGCACGCGGGGCTGGTCGTCCTGGTCTGCGGGGCGATGTGGGGCTCTCGCCTCGCCCATCGCGCCCGGCGCGATACGAACGGCGGGCGGATACCCGAGGGGTACGTCGAGCTCTCGCCGGGGGCGGGCTCGAACATCCTGTTCACCGAACAGGGCCGACCCGCCGGCGAACTGCCCTTCTACATCCGCCTGGACGACGCCTGGACCGAATACCACGCCTGGCGGGCAGCCCTGCTCGCCCCGCCCGCCGCCGCGGACGATCAAATGGAGTCGCTGGACCTGGCCGTCGCGGGCGAGGGGGCGGTGCTGAGCGCGCCGGAGCGCGACGTCCGCGTCGAGGTGGTCCGATGGATCGACCGCGCCCGGCCGGTTTACGCCGACAGGCCGGGCGAGCTGACGCTGACGCCCGCCGACGGGGGGCCGGTCTCCGTGCCCGCCGTCGAGGGCGAGACGCTCAGCGTCGGCGATCCGCCGATCACCGTCCGCGTCCTGCGCGTGTTCTCAAATCTGACGGTCGAGGGCTCGGGCGACGACCGCCGCCTCGTCGACGCCCCCGGCCGCGACGTGCCGGCCGTCGAGCTGGAGTTCGTCTATCCCGGCGGCGAGACGGACGTGCGGTACGTCTTCGAGCACCTGCCCGGACGCGCCGAGGACCCGAGCGGGCGCGTCCAGGTCAGCTACCGCGCCGCGCCGGTGGTCGGCGCCGAGCCCGACCCGTCCGCCCATCACCCGGCTGCGCGGGTGGATGTGCATCAGGGCGACCGGCGGGCGACCGCCTGGGTTCTCGTCGACCCCGACACCGAGAACGGCGTCCTGACGTTCGCCGAGGCGTTCGACAGCGACGGTCCGAGCACGCAACCGGCGGACGACGTCCTCGCGCTGGCGCTGTTCCCCGGCGGGATGGCGAAGCAGTATTACGCCCGCCTCAGCGCGATTGACGCAGCCGGCAAGACACTCGCCGAACAGACCGTCCGCGTGAACCGTCCGCTGATGTTCGGCGGGCATGCGTTCTACGTGCACACGCTTCGCGGGCGGCAGGTGCTGCTGATGGTCACGAGCAACGCCGGCGTGGCGGCCGTGTTCGTCGGCGCGGTGATGGTCCTCTGCGGGGTGGTCGCAACGTGCTGGGTCGCACCCGCCTGGCGCCGCCTGGCGGGAAGGAGGACCCCGTGAGCTGGGTCGAACTCCACGCGACACCGCTGATGACGCTCGTCTACGCGGCGACGGTCCTGCTGCTCGCCTCGGCCGCGGCGAGATTCCGCAGCGAGCGGACGGGCGAGGGGCTGTTCGCGGCGGCGTTCATCGCGCTGGCGGCCGCGGTCGTCGTGCGATGGATCGAGGTCCGCCACGTCCCGATGCAGAATCTCTTCGAGGTGTTCCTCGTGCTGGCGGCGGCGGTCTGGCCGCTGTCGGTCTTCTGGCGGCGGGCGCTGCGGGCGGGCGCGCCGTGGTTCGACGCGCTCATGGCGGCCGTGCTGCTCGTGCCCGTCGGGTTCGTGTTCGACCCGCGCCCCCAGCCCCTCCCGGCGGCGCTGCGGCACTGGCTGTTCCTGCCGCACGTGGCCGCCTACGTGATCGCCTACGTGGTGATGTTCAAGGCGTGCCAGACGTGCGTCGCCCGGTTGTTCGCGGGCGTGGACGGCCCGGAGGCGCGACGGCGAGAACGGGTCACGCATCGGGTGGTGATGCTCGGTTTCCCGCTCCTGACGGCGGGGCTGCTGCTGGGCGGCTGGTGGGGCAAGCTCGCCTGGGGCGACTACTGGAACTGGGACCCGAAGGAGCTCTGGTCGCTGGCGACGTGGCTGACGTTCGCGATCTACTTCCACGTCCGCGTGATGCTCGGGCTCCGCCGGGCTCGCCTGACGGCCGTGGTGCTCCTCCTGGGGGGAGCGGGCATCCTCATCACACTGCTGTGGGCGAACCTGTCCCGCCTGTTCGCCGGGCTGCACTCCTACGCGTCTTGAAGGGGATCCGATTGCAGGAACGGGTGGTCCCGGCCCGATCGGCGCACGAAAAACTGGCCCGCAGGGATTCGAACCCCGACTAAGCGGTCCAGAGCCGCTCGTGCTACCGTTACACCACGGGCCA
>CAZADC010000539.1:0-2342 GCA_964483755.1 uncultured Planctomycetaceae bacterium
AGATCGTATTGGCCTTGCCGAGCCGAAAGATAACGTCGGCGATACAGTGGGACTTACTTTCCGTATGTCTCCTCGCGATTTTCGCCGATTTTCCATGCCCTGTCCAGGCAAGGGAACGCGGGCCCCGTCAACGCCCGTAGCTGCTGGGTGAGATGCCCAGGAGCGTCAGGAGGCGACGCTGGACGCGAGTTAGCTCCGTCACAAGGACCTCGCCGTGGTGCTTGCCCGTTGTCAACGTGTGCCGCTGTACCGCCTCGAAAAGATCGATGATGCGACGCGCGGTCGGCCAGCGACACGGACGCCCCTCTGGATAAAGGGGCAGCGACTCCACGTCCGCGCGCTGCATCGCCCTGCGGAGCTCGCGCTCCAGAAGGGCCTCCAACAGCAACGCGAAGAAGTACAGGCACAACAACGCCTGGATCCGATGCACGGCCTTCAGGTAGACCGGCGCCACTTCGAAGTCCGTCTTGAACTGGGAGAACCGCTTTTCGATCGTCGGCTGACGCTTGTAGGTCTTCAGCAGGTCCAGCTCCGAGATGTCGGACACGTTCGTGATCAGCGGGAAGACGCCGTCCGTGGCCGCGTCCTCGGCCACCCCGGCGGCGGCGATGCCGTAGCTCAGATCGAATCGCGTGGTCACCTTCCTCACGTAAGGCGTGTCTTTCGTGGGGCGGCCGCGGCGCGCCTGGCGAAACGTCTCCTCCGTGACCGGCTGGATCTCCGTGACGATCCACGCCGCGGCCCCGCACGCATCAAGGATCTTGGCCACCGCGTCCGCCACCTTGCCCTGCTGCCGGTAGCGGGTCCGCGGCGAGCGAAGCTTGTCGCGAAGCGATGCCAGTTCGCCCAATGCTCGCTGGATTCGCTCCGTGCGGATCGACGCGTCACGCTCCGCCTTGCGTTGGCTGTGATACCAGACGATCCGATAGCCTTCGTCGCTGAGGCAGGCCTGGTCCGCGGTCGAGAAGCAGTCGATCACCTCATCGTCCTCGTCCCGCTTCTCCCACAAGACGCTCCAGGAGACCAGGCCTTGGACGACCTGCTTGCGGAACGCGGCATCCTCCCTGCGGGTCCGGGGGAGGACGGTGATGAACCGCCCTTGCCGCTGGTGCAGATGCGCCATATTCTCCCGGGTGGCCAGCTTCGAATCGGCGACGTAGAGGAAGTCGCGTCGGCCGGTCAACTGGCAGAGGAGGTCCCACGTGCTGCAATGGGTGCGGTCGTCGGTCGTGTTGCCGCTTGCCGCCCGAAAGTGGAGCGGCACGCCGCCGTCGGCAGTGACGGTGAGGATGAACAGCAGTTGCTTCAGGTCGGGACGATGGTCTTTGTTGTGGCCGAAGGTGATGGCCAGCGTGGGCCGGCCCAAGACGCGTCCTTCGGCGGCTGCGTCGAGGTAGGCCCCGCAGAAGGAGACGGTGGTCGAGTCATTGTGGAGCTCATCCAACTGAAGGTCGAACTCCTGGACGGCGCGGGTGGCGACGGCGAGCACGAGGGAGGGCACATCGGCGGCGAAGAGCTTGTCGAGGGCGCGGCCGACCCGGTCGTCGTTCAGCAGCCGGACCTCTTGGTCGGTCAAGCCGAGGGCCTCGGGCGTGTGGCGCACGGCCCATTCGCCGACGCCGTAGATGGGCTCACGGGAGACCAGGAGATTGCGGAGCAGCACGAGGAGGGCCTTGGTGGGGGAGAGTTTGGTGCGACCGTCTTCTCGCGGGAGGGCGTCTCGGAGAAACTCTTCCAGTCTCAGTCGTTCGAGCAACGCGTTGAGCAATGGCAATCCGCCGACGATGGTCGACCGAAGCGTGCGATCCCCGGTCTTGGCCACCGGAGGGGCGAGGGTTTGGGTTGGCGATTTCTTCTTGCGGGTCGATTGCGAACGTTTGGGCGCCATGGCAGCGGCCTCCTTTCGAGTGAGCAGTGGTTGCTTGGCGATCCCTGCGGTGGATCGCGGAAGCAGTGGTTGTGTCACAAGAAAGAATGTCCACTTGAGCAGAAAAGGCAACGGGCGGCACGGGGGTAAATATACTTACGACAACTTCCATCGACGTAAGTCGAGAATTTCACGATTTACGTCAAAGGCGTATGTCGTAAGTGTGTTAACCCGTGCGCCGATTTTCGGCGTGGACATTGCTCCGTGGCGAGAAACCTGCCAACAATGTCTCCCGAACGCCAGGCCGCCCGGTCATGCTTCCCTCGCTGGCTGGCGTCGCCTCGGCGTTCCAGGGCGTCAGAAATTCGCAGAAACTCCGAGCGAGAGATACGGAAAACAAGTAGCAGTTTTCGGGAATTCCCGGAAAATCCGGGGCTTTCCGTGCTTCGGCTGGCGGGGGAAGACCTCTTTTTAG
>CAZADC010000540.1:0-2328 GCA_964483755.1 uncultured Planctomycetaceae bacterium
CTGGATCTCCGAGAGGCAGGCCGCGTGACAATGCCAGGATTTGCGCTCGCACACCATAGCACTAAGACTGCGCTAAGATCTTGCGAAGCCCGTGCGGACGGCCTACCATCCCGCTCTCGCACGCCGCGCCCGGATGGATCGCCAGACGAGGTATGTTGAGCATGACGGAATCATCCGACCCCGCTCCCTCTTCCCCCGATTCGCTCGGCCCGGTCGAGCTGCGCCACAAGCGCCCGCCCCGCTGGGCGCCCTGGCTGAGCGCGCTCGTCGCCCTGGTCGCTCTCTACCTCTTCATCGCGGCGATCAACCTGATGGGGCACGGACTCAAGACCATCGCCAAGCTGCCCGCCGGGGAGCAGTTCGTCAACGACCTGTTCGGCTATGCGACCCATCCCCTGGCCGGGCTCTGCGTCGGCATCCTGCTGACCAGCCTCGTCCAGTCGAGCAGCTTCACGACCACGTTCACCGTCGGGCTCGTTGCGGCGGGGCAGATCGAGCTTCACTCGGCCGTGTTCATCATCATGGGCGCGAACGTCGGCACGTCGGTTACGAACCTGCTCGTCTCGCTCGGGCACCTCCGACGCAGAAGGGAGTTCCGCCGGTCACTTGCCGGGGCGATCGTGCACGACTTCTTCAACGTGCTGAACGTTCTGCTGCTCCTGCCGCTGGAGATGGCGTTCCACATCGTCTCCGGACCGGCGTCGGCGTTCGCCAACTGGCTCGAGCACGCCGCCTTCATGACAACCGACGTCAAGAAATTCAACATCGTCAAGGCGGCGGTGCGTCCCTTTGCCGACGCCGCGGACCTGGTCTTTATCGACCTTTTCGAAATGGCGCCCACCTGGGCCGGCGGGCTGACCGCGCTGTTCGGCGTCGTTCTGCTCTTCATCGCGCTGTTCCTGCTGGTCCGCATGCTCCAGGGGCTGCTCAAGGACCGCCTGAGCGGGCTGTTCAGCCGGACCCTGTTCCGTAATCACTGGATCGCCTTCGTCGTGGGCATCTTCATCACTGCCGCCGTCCAGAGCAGCTCGGTGACGACGTCGCTCGTCGTGCCGCTGGTCGGGGCGGGCGTGCTCAAGCTCCGCCAGATCTACCCCTACACCCTCGGCGCGAACATCGGCACGACGATCACGGCGATCCTCGGCGCCCTCGCCGCCGCCGCGATGGCGAGCACCGAGGTCGAGCACATGCACGCCGCCAGCGGCATCGGTCTGGCGTTGGCGCACCTGCTGTTCAATATCTACGGGACCTGCATCTTCTGGCCGCTCGGGTGGATTCCGATCTCCCTCGCCAAGGGGTTCGCCAAGATGGCGATGCGGCGTCGCATCCTGGCGGCCGCGTATATCATCGTCGTGTTCTTCGTTCTGCCGATCGTGGTCATTGTGGTGGTGAACACGTGGTAGCATTGTCCGGGACGCCCGGACGGGAGTGATCGACATGCTCAAGGAAATCTGGCACGCGCTTCGCGGAAAAGACGCGCTCAGCGACATGGTCGCAGAGGTCGCCGACATGCTCGAATCCGGCGAGTGGATGTTCGACCGCGCCTCGACGGCGCTGATGAGCGACGCCGACTGGTCCGAGGTCGCCGACGAGCTGTACGAGCGCGACCGGCACATCAACGACACCGAGCAGAAGGTCCGCGAGATGATCGTCTCGCACCTGAGCGTCGGCAACAAGGCCGACCTGAGCCCCTGCCTGGTGCTCATGAGCGTCGTCAAGGACGCCGAGCGGATCGGCGACTACTGCAAGAACATCTTCGAGATCGCCAAGTTCTATCGGCGCGAGTACACCCGCCCGGAGTACGCCACGACGCTCCAGGAGGTGCAGGCGAAGGTCAGCCAGCTGTTCGGCGAGGCCCGCAAGGCGTTCGTCGAGGGCGACCGCCCGCTCGCCTACGAGGTGCAGGACGTGGCCGGTACACTCAGAGGACGCTGCGACGTGGTCATCCGCCAGCTTCTCAGCGTGCAGGGCGAGATCGCCCCCGACGAGGCCGTCGCCTACGTCCTGACCGCCCGGTTCTACAAGCGCGTCGCGGCGCACCTGGCGAACATCGCCTCGGCCGTCGTGTCGCCCGTCCCGCTGATCGACTACCGCGGCAAGCGCCCCGAACCGGACGAGTCCTGATCCGTCGGAGCAGACGCTCACGGCAGACAGTTCGGCGCCGGGCGGACCTGCCGCCCGTCATGAGAGAGCGAGGACCGGCCAATCGAACCCGGACGCGTAAGAAAAGCCTTGACCGGAATCGGCCGAATCCTATGATAGAAGCACAATCTGCGGGCGTAGCTCAGTGGTAGAGCGTCACGTTGCCAACGTGAATGTCGTGAGTTC
>CAZADC010000541.1:0-2327 GCA_964483755.1 uncultured Planctomycetaceae bacterium
GACCGGACGGCCGAGGTGCAGGACGCGCTGCTCCGACGGCTGCTCGATCTCCACGGCGAAACCGCCTTCGGTCGCGACCACGGCTTCGCGAAGATTCGCAGCTACGAGGATTTCGTCTCGGCCGTGCCGATCCGCGACTATGACGCGTTCGCCCCTTACCTCCGCCGCGTGCTGGATGGCGAGGCCGAAGCGCTGCTGCCGCCCGGCGAGCGCCCGGTGATGTTCTCGATGACCAGCGGGACGACCGGCGAGCCGAAGTTCATCCCCGTCACGCCGCGGTTCGCCCGCGACATGCAGCGCGGGTTCAACATGTTCGGCATGCGGGTGCTGACCGATCACCCGGCCGCTTGGCTGCGCCCGATCCTGCAGATCGCCTCGCCGATGCGGGAGGCCGACAGCCCGACCGGCCTGCCGTGCGGCGCGGTCAGCGGGCTGCTGGCCGAGACGCAGAAGCGGATCGTCCGGCGGATGTACGTCGTGCCACCGTTCGTGCGATACATCAAGGACCCCGCCGCCAAGTACTACACCACGCTGCGATGCGGCGTCGGTCGGGACGTGAGCATCATCGTCACGGCCAACCCGTCCAGCACGATCAAGATGATCGAGACGGGCCGGGCGCACGCCGAGCGGCTGGTTCGCGACGTGGCCGAGGGCACGCTGACGCCGCCCGGCGAGATCGACGCCGCCGTCGCACGGCGCCTGCGGTTCCGCCCGGACCGCCGCCTGGCCGAACGGATCGAGCGGGGCGTCGCGGCCGACGGCGCGCTGCTGCCGAAGCACTTCTGGAACGTCGGCTTCCTGTGCAACTGGACGGGCGGGACGCTCAAGCTCTACCTGCCGCGACTGCGGGAGCTCTTTCCGGGCGTGGCGATCCGCGACGTCGGGCTGCTCGCCAGCGAGGGGCGCTTCAGCCTGCCGCTGTGCGACGAGACGCCGGCCGGGGTGGCCGAGATTACGGGCAACTTCCTTGAGTTCATCCCCGCCGACCAGCGCGAGTCGGACGATCCCGACGTGCTGCGGGCCCACGAGCTCGAGCGCGGCGGCGAGTACTTCCTGGTGTTCAGCAACCTCTCGGGCCTGTGGCGCTACAACCTGGACGACCGCGTCCGCGTGGCGGACTTCCACGGACAGACGCCGGTGATCGAGTTCCTCTCGCGCGGGGTCAGCACCGCCAGCATCACGGGCGAGAAGATTACCGAGCACCAGGTCGTCGAGGCGATGCGCCGCGCCGGGGGGCGGTGCGATGCGACGGTCGACCGGTTCGTCGTGCAGGGACGTTTTGCCGCGACGCCGTACTACGAGGTCCGTTTCGAGGCGGGCCCGGCCGACCCGGCCGCACTGGCGGCGGCGATGGATGAGCAGCTCTGCGAGCTGAACGTCGAGTACGCCGGCAAGCGGACGAGCGAGCGATTGGGGCGGATGCGGGCGGTCGTCCTGCCGGCGGGGACGATGGAACGCGCCGAGGCCGAACGGGTCCGCCGCACGGGACGGTCCGAGCAGTACAAGCACCAGTACCTGCGGACGGACGTGGCGACGACCGAGGAGTAGCCGTGGAAACAGGCCTTCCGGCCTGTTCTGTGCGTTTGCGGGCGGAACCGGAGGGGCCAGGGCGCGTGACAACGGGGACCATGCGGCTTCCCCGCGCCCGCCGACGGCAGGTCTCCTCATGGCGCCAGCTCGGCATGATGCCGCGGGGCGCCGCCTTTTTCTCTCGGTTGCTCTCCTGCGGCGTATAGAATCGACGGGGGACGTTCCGCCCGCGGCATCGAACAGACCATGATCGGGATATCCCGCCTGTACTGCGGCGTCCGGGAGGGCTCGGACGCCATCCGCTACGCCGCTCGGTCGGCGGACGGAACACCTGCGCCCGCCCGGCGGCGACCGATCGTCGTGTTCAACTGCACGCGCCGGTGCAACCTCGACTGTCGCCACTGCTACTCGGCCAGCAACGACGCACCCGCCCCGGACGAGATGACCACCGCTGACGCGCACGCGCTCATCGACGACCTTGCCGCATACGGCGTCCCCGTGCTGCTGTTCTCCGGCGGCGAGCCGCTGCTGCGGGCCGACGTGTTCGACCTGATCGCCCGCACGGCCGATGCGGGCGTCCGTCCGGCGCTCTCGACCAACGGGACGCGGATCGACCCCGCCGTCGCCGGGCGACTCGCCGCGGCCGGGTGCGCGTACGTCGGCGTCAGCATCGACGGCGTCGGCGAGACGAACGATCGCTTCCGCGGCCGGCCGGGCGCGTTCGCCGAGGCGCTGGACGGCGTCCGTGCCTGCCGCGATGCGGGCGTGAAGGTCGGCCTGCGGTTCACGATGCACCG
>CAZADC010000542.1:0-2325 GCA_964483755.1 uncultured Planctomycetaceae bacterium
AGCGGCCGCCGAGCACAACGCGCACGCCGTCGGCGCCAACTGCGGCGTCGGTCCGGACAACTACGTGAAGGTCGCCCGCCTGTTCCGCGAGGCGACGGACCTGCCGGTGTGGATCAAGGCGAACGCCGGGCTGCCGGAGGTGGGCTCCGACGGGCAGACGCGCTTCCCGATGGGTCCGGAAGCGTTCGCGGCCTGCGTGCCGGAGCTGATCGCGGCGGGCGCGAACCTCGTCGGCGGCTGCTGCGGGACCACGCCCGAGCACATCCGCGCCGTGGCGCGGGCCGTCCGCGGCGAGTGAGCGGAATCCGATGAACGGAACGCGGCGGGCCTTCGAATCCGCCGGGCCGATACGAAACGAGCGACGTGATGAGAGCGGCGTACCTGACCGGCATCGAGCAGATGGAGATCCGCGAGGCGGCGAGGCCCGCGGTCGAGAACCCCGACGACGTGCTGCTGCAGGTCGAAACCGTCGGCGTCTGCGGAAGCGACATCCATTACTACCGCACCGGGCGGATCGGCGACCAGGTGGTCGACTTTCCGTTCGTCGTCGGGCACGAGTGCTCGGGGCGGGTCGTGGAAGTCGGCCCGGTGGCGGCCGACCGCATCAGCGTCGGGCAGCGCATCGCCGTCGACCCGTTGATGACCTGCGGCGAGTGCGACCAGTGCCGCTCGGGACGCCCGCACACCTGCCGCAACCAGCGGTTCCTGGGGTGTCCCGGACAGGCGGAGGGGGCGCTGAAGGAGTTTCTCGTCATGCCGGCCGAGAGCTGCTGGCCGGTCCCCGACGAGCTGACACCCACGCAGACGGCCCTGCTCGAGCCGCTGGCGATCGGCGTGTACGCGGCGCAGCTCGCCGGCGACGTCGCGGGCGGGAGCGTCGCCGTGCTCGGGTCCGGTCCGATCGGGCTCTGCACGCTGCTGAGCCTCAAGGCCGCCGGCGACTGCAAGGTGTACGCGACGGACCTGCTCGACGAGCGTCTTGCCGTCGCACGGGCGTGCGGAGCGGACTGGACAGGCAACGCCGGGACGTGCGACGTGCAGGCGGAGATCGCGGCCGCCGAGCCGCCGGGCGTTGACGTCGTCGTCGAGTGCGCCGGCGAGCAGGAGACGCTCGACCAGGGCGTCGAGCTGCTGCGTCCGGGCGGGACGCTGCTGATGGTCGGCATCCCGGAGCTGGACCGCGTGAGCTTCAACCCCAGCCGGATGCGGCGCAAGGAGCTGACGCTGCAGAACGTCCGGCGGCAGAACTTCTGCCAGCAGGCCGCGATCGATCTGGTCGCCTCCGGCGCGGTCGACGTGACGCCGCTGGCGACGCACGAATTCGACTTCGAACACACGAAAGACGCGTTCAACCTCGTCGAGCACTACCGCGACGGGGTCGTCAAGGCGATGATCCACCTGACGTGATACACCCCGCCGTCCGTCCGCCGCGAGAGGCCCCCATGGACACGAACTACCACACGCAGCATTCGCCGTTCGGCGCGCACGCGAGCTTCACGATCGGGCTGCACCATTCGCCCGGCGGGTTCGGGCAGTCCTTGTGCGGGCCGGCGAATCAGAACGTCTACGTCGGCTTCCGCCAGTCCGGGGCGGCGCGATGGGAGCTCCTGCCGTTCTTCAAGCCGCCGCAGTCGATGCTAGCGACCTTCGCGGCCGAGGGACAGGACGGTGGCGCCGGTGACGAGGCCGGGGAATCCGTCGGATACGACGTGATCGATCCCGGCGCGATCGAGCGCACGCTCGGCTGGGCCTCGGATCGGTGGCAGGTCGGGCGGCTGGCGCTGCGCATCTGCAGTCCGTTCGGCGCCTTCGACGACCCGGCCGCCCTGGCCGAGCCGGTGGCGAAGATGGCGCTCGCGCCGGTGGTCGTCGCGTCGCTGGAATTCGACAACACCGACGGCGACGACGCGGTCGAGCTGATGTTCGGCATCAGCGACACCCCGGCCGTCGCGGGGGCGCTGCGCCCGATGCGTCCCATCGCCGACAACGACGACGGCTGCGTCGGCTTCGCGACCGGGCGGGATTACGGATACGGCACGCCGGTCGGCGACCACGTGCGGGGCATCCAGGAGCTGGAGATCTTCAACCGCCGGTTCTCCGACGAGAACGGGCTGCACCGTCTCGGGCACGAGACGGCGCTGATCTTCACCGTTCCCGCCGGCGAGAAGTGCAGCTTCCCGCTCGCGCTGGGCTTCTACCGCGGCGGAACGGTCACCACCGGGCTGGACTGCGCGTTCTACTACACGAAGTACTTCTCGCGCCTGGAGGAGGTGATCCGCTACGGGCTGGACCATGGCGCCCGGCTGCGCGAGTGTGGTGAACGCG
>CAZADC010000543.1:0-2323 GCA_964483755.1 uncultured Planctomycetaceae bacterium
GGTGGTAGACGCGCCGCGTGCCGCTGACCACGCCGTCGACCCAGGGGATGACCGTCTTGGCGTAGCGGCGGCGGTCGGCGGTGGCGTAGAGCTTCTCCGGGCCGTGACGGACGCCGTCCCTGTACGTGACGGTCTTCTTCAAGTCGTATCCGTACTTGCCGTAGTACGCCTCGACGCCGTCCTTCACCCCCTCGGCGTTGATCGCCGCGGTCTGCTGCGGCGCGTCGATCTCGTGGCGTTTCGACGGCTCGAATATCCGCCGCACGGTGAGGCGGACCTTGTGTCCGGCCGGCAGGTCTTCGTATAGCCCCATGTACCGCTGGAAGTGGGCGGGGGCGGGCTTCGTCGGGTCGAGGATGATCTCGCGGTAGAGCCCGCGCCCCACGCCGGGGATGGCGTCGACCAGCCACGGGCGGTGCTCCGTCGGATCGTACGGAAAGTGCAGGTGCAGCAGCTCGCTGCCGTCGGCGTCGGAGATATTCAGGGCGTAGCGGAAGGGGATGCCGCCCTTGCCGTGAATGTCGATCCGCGGGCTCGCCATGCCGGACAGCGAGACCTTGGCGACGCCCGCTTCGGAAGCGGCGATCTCGCGGCTCGCCTCGTAGCAGCTCTTGCCGTCTTCGGTGTTGACGACCGACAGCGACACGGCCAACGGGGCCTTGACGGCCTTGCCCGTCCGCACGTCGGCGACGGCCTCGACACCTGCGCCGTAGAGACGCTCCACCGGACTTTCCAGGCATACGGCCGTCGCGTCCGGAGCGAGGGTGAGCAGGGCGTACGCTTCTCCCTCGCTCGACCGGGCGAGGATCGGCGACGCCATCGACACGCCGCAGCGGTAGTTCCGCACGAGTCGCACGGAGATGCTCGCCCCCGCTCGCGGCCGGATGCCTAGCTCGCGCCAGGGCAGGGCGAACTCGGCGTCGAAGGATTCCCCTCGCGTCGCGACGGCCATCGCCTGCGGCTTCCAGGGCGCGAATTCGGCGTCCGCGCCGGCGGGGCGGGTCTCCCACGTCGCCATGGACACGGCGTTGAGCACGACGCGGCGGGTCCGCCCCTCGTCATCGACGACGTGGACCTCGTACGAATCGTTCTTCGTCAGGTCCGGCTTGCCCTGCGGCGGGACTTCGGTGTTCAGCTCCTCATCGCGGAGGATCGGCGTGCTCGCCGAGACGTACAGCGCCCGGCCGTCCCAGCCGAGCCGCCAGACGATTCGGCGGGGGAAGAGATTGCCCGTCTCGGGATTGAGGCTGACGGGGATCACGGTGGCCGCGGCCCACTCGTCCGGGGCGATCCTGCCGTCGCACGTCGGTGCGGCGTCGATGCGGGGGATGACGACGCGCGTGTCGGCGGGGCGGTCGCTGCGGGCGGCAACCTGCTCGTCGGACGGTCCGAGCCGAGCGGCCGCGGTTGAGCAGAGCAGGAGGACCGCCGGGAACGTCGTCAGGACTGTTCGGATGTGTCGCATATCGGCCTCGTGTGGTTGCGTCGGCGGGTCTACTTGTCTTCGTCCGGGCCTGGCAGCCATTTGCCGTACAGCACGCGGAAGTCGTTGGCGCGGACGAACACGGGCCCGTAGATGCGGGACGTCTGTCCTTTGCTGCTGGACTCGCGGACGAACCCGTCGTCCTCGACGTCCATCAGTCCGGCGTCCTCGAAGTTGTACCGCCACGTGGTGAGCTTCTCGCGGCGCCAGTCGCTGTCGTCGGGTATCTCGCCGAAGTCAAGGCGGCGGATGCAGTCCAGCCCGGTGAGCGTGCTGCCTTCGCCGCCGAAGATGCGCTGCGGGTCGAGCACGTACAGGCGGGCGCGGATCGGCTCGTCCCGCTGGTTCATCACGACGAACAGCACCTGCACACCGCGCTTCTGCTCGCGGGTCAGCGGGCGGCGGAAAATGCTCACGAACGTCCCGGCCGAGGGGTTGGAGGCGGTCAGGTTGAACTCGCTGTCGGGGTCGAACGCCTCGCCGAAGCGGACCACGCCGGAGGATCGCCAGTAGGGGATGTACTCCGTGTCGTCATGCTCGAAGAAGCCGAACCTGCGAAGCCCCGCGACGATGCGGAGCAGCTCGACCGGCTGGGACAGCCCGGCGGCCGCGACGCCCGCGTCGTGGAGCAGCGCCCGCCCGATCACCTGGCGGTCGAAGGCCGGCTCGTCGCCCGGGGCGATGCCGCGCACGTTGGGGACGATCCGGATTGCTCTGCCTGCGCACGGCGCCGTCAGCGCCTGCATCAGCGAATTGGGGTAGAGGGCGACGTGGTCCCTCTCGGCCGAGACGATCGCCGCCGTCTCGACGCCGGTCAGCTCGCGCGGGGCGTGGCTGTCG
>CAZADC010000544.1:0-2297 GCA_964483755.1 uncultured Planctomycetaceae bacterium
CCAGGTCGCCCGCGAGCGGATGCGCGAGGCGATGCAGCGCGCCCGCGAGGAGATGGACGCCGACGGCGACGGGAACGTGTCCCGCGAGGAGCGGCAGGCGTGGTTCGCCGACCTGATGGGCGCGTACGACGCAGACGAAGACGGCCGGCTCGATTGGGGCGAGCGCCGGAAGCTGATGGAGGACCGCCTCGGCCCGCGCCCCGCCACGGGGCCATAGGCCGCCACCGGCCGGGCCTCATCGCCTCGACGCCATCGTCCGCGACCGGACTTGCCGCCCATTCGGGCAGCGCGTATCATCTGCCCGCATGACGCGGATCGCCCATCTGATCGACGCGGAGACCTCCCTCGACGCGCTGAGGCGCCTGGCGCTGCTGCGGGGCGAAGGCGAGCCCGTGACGAGCATCGGCGCCCCGCCGACGGCGGCCGGGCGGTGCGTCGGCAAGGTCCGCAGTGTGCACCGGCCTTTCGGCTCGGCCGAGCTGGCCGGGCGGCGGATCGGCCGTCTCGGCGACGCCGACGTCCTGTGCGCGTGGTCGCGCGACGCAGCCCTCGCGGCCGCCGCGTCCGGCGATCGACCGGTGCTGCGCATGCTGGACGCCCTCCCTGGCGACGCGCCGGCGATCCAGGAGCTGCGCGCGTGGACGCTTCGCGGCGTCGGGTTGCTGGCCGTAACCACCGAACACGCCCGCCGTCGCCTGGCGGCGGCGGAGGCCTGCGATCAGCGGGTGTGCGTGGTCCCCCCGGTCGCGTCCGTCTGCAGCCGACCCGCTGATGTGCGGGCGGAGATTCGCGTCGCCCTGGGCTTCGCCCCCGGGGATACGCTGCTGATCGCCGCGGGCGAGATGCGCCTCGACAGCGGACACCGCCACGCCGCGTGGGCCCACGCGATCTGCCGCTACGCCGGCGCCGACCTTCGCCTGCTCTATCCCGACACCGGACCGGCGGCGCCGCGGGTGCGGCATTTCGCGGGCGAGACCGGCTTCGCCGCAGACCACCGCTTCGCCGAAGGACGCTTTGTCCTGCCGGAGGCGCTCGCCGCGGCCGACGTCGCCCTGTTCTTCGCGCGGCGCCAGGTGGACGCCTCGGCGCTCGTTTCGGCAATGGCGGCCGGCGTGAGCGTCGTCGCCACCGACGCGTCGGAGGTACGGGAGCTCACCGACGACGGCCGGGCCGCCGTCGTGACGCCGGCGGACAATCCCCGCGCCCAGGCGGCCGGCATCCTCCGCCTGATCGAGGAGCCCGACGCGACGGCCGAGATGTCCGCCCGCGCCCGCGAGCTGGCCGGCCAGCTGTACGGGCCTCAGCTCGTGCGCACGCGGCTGGAGGCGGCGCTGGCGGACGCCGTGGCGGGGTCGGCTTGATGCGCCGAACCGCCGCCGCCTATAATCGCCGCGTCCCCAGCCGCGGGTCGCTTTGGCAAATCGGGCAGGGATGCCGCGGACGAGGCCCTTTCCCGCGCCGAGGTCCCCGTCGGCGCCGATTCCGACGGGTGCTCAAATGAGCCGGATCGCCTCCGCCGAAACAAGCCAGCCTGCTGGCGTGGTCTACGCCACGGACCGCGCGGCTGCGCTGCTGCGCGATCGCGCGGGGGGCCTGATAAGCCCCGATCCGGACGTCTGGGAACGGGTCAAGCGCAACCCGTCGCGGACCGTCTGGCGGGGGGAAATCGACGGAAAGGTGGTCTACCTCAAGCACTTCCACAACCGCTCGCTGATCCACCGGATCGCCCGCCGCCTCGGCGCGTCCGACGCCCGTCGCGAGATGCGCCTGGGGCTCTACCTCAACAGTCGCGGCGTGCCCACGCCCGAGCCGCTCGCCCGCGCCACCGTCAACGGCATAGCCTGGCTGGCGACCGGCGGCATCGAGCCGGCGACGCCCGCCGACGAATGGCACGAGGCGAAGCTCGACCGTAGCGACGCCGGACGACGCGACGTGCAGAAAGCGATCGCCGCCCTGGCGCGGCTGGTCGGACGCATGCACGACGCCGGCGTCATCCATCGCGACCTGCACTGCGGGAACGTCCTCGTACGGACCGATCTCGGCCCGACCTCGCTGGTGATGACCGACCTGCACCGCGCCCACCGGCGGCGACGGCTCTCCCGCCGGGCCCGGGCGGCCAACCTCGCCCAGCTCCTCCACGACCGCTACGACTTCACCACGCGGACCGAGCGCCTGCGATTTCTCAAGCACTACCTCGCCGCCTACGACGCCGGCGGGACCTTGCGCGGCTGGCAGCTCCTCGTCGAGCATCTCTCGCGGCGGCATTCGCGCCGCCAGCACGCCCAGCGCGACCGGCG
>CAZADC010000545.1:0-2263 GCA_964483755.1 uncultured Planctomycetaceae bacterium
GGACGCCGTCGGCCCATACGCGGAGATGCTCGTCGCCAACGGCGTTCGCGGCGTGTTCGTCTGCGGGTCGACCGGCGAGGGGCTGTCGCTGACGGTCGGCGAGCGGATGGACGTCGCCGCGCGCTGGCGCGACGTGGCCGGGGATGAGCTGAAGGTCCTCGTCAACGTCTCACACGACGCGCTGCCGGAGGCCCGGGCGCTCGCGAACCATGCCGCCGAGATCGGCGCCGACGCCATCGGCGGGTTCGGGCCGGTCTACCTGTCCTGCTCCGGCGTCGAGGACCTGGCGACGTGGTGCGCCGCCGTGGCGGCGGCGGCGCCGGGAACGCCGTACTATTACTATCACATCCCTTCGCGGACCCACGTGGACCTGCCGATCGCCGAGCTCTTCCGCGCGGCCGAAGGAAAGACGCCCACGCTTGCCGGCGCGAAGTTCACCTACGAGAACCTGTGGGACTTCGCACGGTGCGTCGAGATGGACGGCGGACGGTACAACATGCTCTTCGGACGCGACGAGATGCTCCTGGCGGCGCTGCCGCTGGGGGCACGCGGAGCGGTCGGGAGCACGTACAACTTCCAGGCGCCGCTGTACCGGCGTCTGCTGGACGCCTACGCGGCCGGGGACATGGAGGCCGCCCGCAAGGCCCAGCGTCTCGGGCAGGAGGTCATCGGCGTCGGCTTCCGACGGGGCGGGCTGCGGGCATTCAAGCACTTCATGGCGATGATCGGCGTGGACTGCGGGCCGCCGCGCCTGCCGATGCGCCCGCTCGATGCCGCCACCGTCCGCGCGATGCGAGATGAACTGGATGAGCTCGGCTTCTTCGACTTCTGCTGCCAACGTTAGACGGAGACCTTCGATGCGGAAATTCAGCGTATCCAACGACCCGGACATCTACGAGGCCTTCCCCGACGTGGCGCTCGCGCCCTCGGGCAGGCTGGTGTGCGTGTTCCTGGAGTGCACGCACCACGGCGACCGCAGCTACACCCGCGCCATGCTCACCGATTCGACCGATCGCGGGCGGACCTGGTCGCCCAAGCGCCCCCTCACCGAGCCGCTGCACTGCGAGCCCCCGGTCGGCCCGAACTGGAACTGCCCGAGAATCTCCACCCTCTCGGACGGACGCCTCGTCGCCGTGGTGGATCGCGTCGCCGGGCGCGACGAGGGCAACTCCGGCGGCGAGCAGAGCAACTGGCTGCTGCTCAGCGACGACGAGGGCGAGAGCTGGACGCAGCCGTCCCTGACGCCGGTCTACGGGATCGTGCCCGACCAGCTCATCGAGCTCAAGCGCCGCGAGCACGCCGGGCGCTGGGTGCTGTCGGCCCACACCGTGCTGAGGCGCGAAGACGACAGCCGTCTGTGGACCGAGCAGTGCTGGATCAGCGACGACAAGGGGGAGAGCTGGGACGGCCCGTTCTCCGTCGCGGCCGAGGAGGGGCTGCGCCTGTGCGAGGGCAGCGTGATGGAGCTGCCCGGCGGCGAGCTGGTGTGCTTCATGCGGGAGAACTCGGGCCTCGGCATGGACGCGTACAAGTCCATCAGCCGCGACGGCGGGCGGACGTGGGATGCGCCGGTGCGTTTCCCGATTCCCGGCTGTCACCGCCCGGTCGCGGGGATGCTCGACGACGAGCTGGTGATGATCACCCACCGCTACATGCAAGGCGGCAAGGGCTGGCTGGGCTCGTGGACGCAGAACTTCTTCGCCGCGTTGACGAACGTCGAGTCGTGCCTGGCGACGGAGCGCAATCAGGCGTCGACGCGGATTCTCCCGATCGACTTCGACCGCAGCCCGAAATCGGACCTGGGCTACTCCGGCTGGGTCCGCCTTGACGACGGCGAAATCTACGTCGTCGGCTACATCGTCGACGACGCGGTCGACAAGGCGCAGATCCGCGGATACGCCCTGACGCTGGACGACTTCCTCCTGCCGTCAGACTGACGCCGCCCCGCCGGCCGACCGACGGGAGCTCCGGGAGCGCTTCGGGCTATCGCGGCGTGCGGTGGTTCGGCACGTACGCCCCGCCGCCGACGCCCCGCCGGTACCCGGCCCGCAGGGGTCGCCAGACGTTGGCGTCGTAGAAGTCGCTGACCGCCCCGCCGGGCGGAACGATCTCGTCGACCCGCGTGAGCTCCTCCTCGCTCAGCGCCAGCTCGCATGCGGCCAGGGCGTCGGCGAGGTATTCCGGCTTGCGGAGGCCGACGATCGGGGCCGGCACTTCCGGCCGCTGCATCAGCCACGCCAGCGCGAACTGCGTCAGCGGCGCG
>CAZADC010000546.1:0-2258 GCA_964483755.1 uncultured Planctomycetaceae bacterium
GGCGACAGCACCGGACAGCGGCGGATCACCGTCCCGTTCCGCAAGGTCGTGCACCATCACGGCCATGCGTGGGTGCGGCTCTGGCTCGAGCCGGGCATGTACGCGACGCTGCTGAAGCGCCTGCTGCGTTACTTCGACCGCTCGCAGCTTCACGTCATGATCTACGACGATCTGGTCGCCGACCAACAGGGGTTCGCGTCGGACTTCTTCAGCGCGATCGGCGTCGATGACACGTTCACCACGAACCTGCTCGGGCAGGAGGTCAACCCCGACCGCCCCGGGGCGCTCGATCCGCTGGATGCGGAGTTGCTCGCGGAACTGCGCGGGTTCTTCCGCGACGACGTGCTTGAGTTGCAGGACATGCTCAACCGGGACCTGTCCGCGTGGATCGACGGTATCCGCGAGGACCAGGAAGGGAGTCTGCCATGGAAGAGGGACGCCTGATCCGCTGGCGCCCCGCGGATGTGCCCCACTACGGCGAGGGGTTCGCCGGGGGCCTGGTCCGGAGAACGCTGGACCTGACGGTGCTGCACGGCGAGCGCGAGTACCTTCGCCAGGGCGCGTTGGTGGACGTGGACGGTGACGGCCCGCCGGAGCTGATTACGCGAACGCTCAACGGCAACCGCGCGAGGGCGATCCGCGTGGATAGCGGAGAGACGGTCTGGCTCTCGCCGGACATCCGGCCGTATCCCGAGTCCGTGCCGATCAGCGACATGGCCGTGGGGGATCTGGACGGCGACGGGGTTGCGGAAGTGGTGCTGGCGTCTTACCAGGGCGACGTGATCTGCCTGGATGCGCGCACAGGCGAGGTGAAGTGGCACCGGAACGTCGGGCGGCTGATCAACAACTCCATGCTCGCCGTTTGCCGCATCACGCCGGGGGCCGGCGGGAACATCGCCCTGACCGTTGCGGACGAGGCGAAGCCCACCGGCGGCAGCCCGGCGCGTTTCAACCACATGGTCAACCCGTCGCTGATGGTGCTGGACCCTCGCGGCGAGACGGCCTGGACGGCCGGGCCCTACGACGCGCACAACTCGTCGGGGCACTACACCTGGACGTTCGACATCGACGGGGACGGCCTGTGCGAGATCGCCTGCTGCGGCGACCGGGCGCTGCACTGGTTCGACCACGACGGCACGCGGCTGTTCACGCTGCCCAGCCCCGGGGAGGACGGGCACCCCGACGACGTGCGCGTCTGCGAGGCCCTAGACGGTAGCGGCGGGACGTGGATCGTCTATCTCAACCGGCCCGACGGGATCAACATCTACGACGCGGCGGGGCGAGGCGTGCGATCCGCGACGTTTCCTCGCGACGTCGCCAGCCACCTGCAACTGCTGAACGTGCTGCCGGGCGAATCCGGAAAGGGCACGCTGCTGGCAGCCAATATCCGCTCGCCCGACTCGAAGCTGCTGCACCTGGACGCCGAGCTGAACGTGCTATGGGCGCTGGAGCTGCCCTGTGACGTGCTGCCCTCAGCACACGCCGACCTCGACGGCGACGGGCAGGATGAGATCATCGCCGGCGGCAAGGGCCGCGACGTGCACGACCCCCACGCCGCCGAGGGGTGCTCCTTCCAGATCCTCCGCCGCGACGGGGCGCCGGTGTGCTGGCATCGCTGGGAAGGCCCGACCGACTGCACCCCGCTGGCCGTGGGGGACATGGACGGCGACGGCCGCCCGGAGACCATCGTCGCCGTCGGCAGCCACGACGAGCCCGAGGGCAGATGGTCCCTGCCGGGCGGCGAGCACATGCAGCTGGTCATCTTCGGCGCTGCCTGCGGTTGAGCGGCCGTCTCGGACGGAGCGTGTCTACTCCGCTCCTGTCGCTGCCATGTTCGCTTCGAGAAACGCCTGCACGTCCACGACCTGCCCGGTGTGCGCTGACTCGATGGCCGCGAACAGCAGTGCGGCGCACTGGATGTTGTCTTCCAGCGTGTTCGGGCGCGCGTCGCCGCCGGTCAGCCAGTTCACGAACAGCTCCGCCAGCCAGGCGTTGGTCCACGCCGGCTGCTCGACGAGCGGGACCTCCATCTCCCTGCGCTCGCCATCGAGGTCGCTGAGGACGCGGAGGCGGCGGTTGTCCAGCTCCAGCGTCGCCCGCTCGCACTCGGCGCGGAAGTAGTCGCATTTCCAGCCGTTGAGCTGGGTCGCGCTGGTCTTGTTGCCTTCGTAGAACGCCCGCACGCCGTTGGTCATGGTCACCGTGATCAAGGCGTTGGAGTCCCCGGCGTACTGGCCCCAAGGCGGGTTCCACGTGGC
>CAZADC010000547.1:0-2258 GCA_964483755.1 uncultured Planctomycetaceae bacterium
CATCGTGCAGGCGCCCGGACGGGTCAATCTCATCGGCGAGCACACCGACTACAACGACGGGTTCGTCCTGCCGATCGCCATCAACCGTCGCACCGTCGCCGTCTGCGCGCCGCGCGAAGACCGGCGCGTGCGCCTGCGGAGCGTCCAGGCGCCCGACCCGGCCGAGCTCGACCTGGACGCCGACATCGCCCCCGGCAATCCCTCCTGGGCGAACTATCCCAGGGGCGTGGCCGCCGGGCTGAAGGCGCGCGGAACCGAGCTGACCGGAGCGGACGTCCTGTTCGACAGCGACGTACCCCTCGGCGGCGGGCTGAGCTCCTCGGCGTCGCTGGAGGTCGCCGCGGCGACGGCGCTGCTGGCGGCAGCGGGAAAAACCGGCGAAGTGCCCGACGGCGAGCTGGCGAGGATATGCCAGGCCGCCGAGCACGAGTTCGCCGGCGCGCCCTGCGGCATCATGGACCAGTCCATCGCCGTGATGGGCAAAGCGGGGCATGCCCTGCTGCTGGACTGCCGCAGCGGCGAGACGCGGCAGATTCCCTTCGACGAGCCCGACCTGGTGCTCCTGGTGGCCGACACGCAGGTCAAGCACGCCATCAGCGACGGCGGATACGCCGCGCGGCGCGACCAGTGTTACTCGGCGGCCGCAAAGCTCGGCGTGAACATGCTGCGGGACGCCGACGCGGACGAGTTGGAGCGTGCCGCTGACAATGAGATGATCGCCGGCGTCGAGCTGATGCGCGCCCGGCACGTGATCACCGAAATCGAACGGACACTCGCTGCGGTCGAGGCGCTGGAGGCGCGCGACGACGCTCGCTTCGGCGACCTGATGTACGCCTCGCACGCCTCGCTGCGGGACGACTACGAGGTGAGCTGCGAGGAGCTGGACGCGATCGTCGAGCTCGCCCGCGGGTGCGAGGGCGTTCACGGCGCGCGGATGACCGGAGGCGGCTTCGGCGGCTGCGCGATCGTCCTGGCGGAGGCGGCTCGGGCGACGCAGATCGAGAGATGCATCGCCGACGGATTCGCGCAGCGGTTCGGCTCGGCGTGTCCGATCTTCGCGACGCGGGCGGAGGCGGGCGCGGGCGTCGTCGAGCGGTGACAGGCCGAGCGCAGGCCGCTGACGACGGCTGTGTCCGGGTTTGCCGAGGTCCCGCCGCCCGCGTATCATTTCCATGGCAGGCCGGCGAAGGTCCGGCCGCTTGTGCTTTGCGCCCATGAGTCAGACAGACGACACGAAAACGGCGTCGCTGAACGACCTGCTCGCGCCCTGCGCCCGGCAGACCGAGGCGGACATCGACGCGTGGCTGGTCGAGCCCGGTGTCCCGGAGCGACTCGCCGAGGCGATGCGCTACTGCGCGCTCGGCGGCGGGAAGCGCCTGCGCCCGGCGCTGGTCCGGATGGCCGCGGAGAGCGTGGGCGGCGATCCGGCCGACGAGCTGACGCGCCGCGCCGCCGTCGCCGTCGAGCTGGTTCACACCTACAGCCTCGTGCACGATGATCTGCCGGCCATGGACGACGACACGCTCCGCCGCGGTCGCCCCACCGCCCATGTGCTGTTCGGCGAGTCGATGGCGATCCTCGCCGGCGACGCGCTGCTGACCCGCGCGTTCGGCGTGCTCGCCGAGTCCGACAATCCGCTGGCGGCGCGGCTGGGCGGCGAGCTGGCGACCGCGGCGGGACCGGCCGGGATGATCGCCGGGCAGGTCGCCGACATGAACCTCTGCCGACTGCCCGACGGCATCGAGGCGCTGCGGTACATCCACCTTCACAAGACGGCCGCCCTGATTCGCGGCGCGACGCGGATGGGCGCAATCAGCGGCGGCGCGGACGACGACGCCCTGGCGGCGCTCAGCGACTACGGCGAGGCGCTGGGTCTGGCGTTCCAGATGATCGACGACCTTCTGGACGTCGTCGGCGACGCCGCCCGTCTGGGTAAGACCCCGGGCAAGGACGCTGCCGCGGGCAAGCGGACCTACGTAGCCGAAGCGGGACTGGACGAGGCGCGGCGTCTCGCCGAACATAAGACGGCCGAGGCCGTGGCCGCACTCGCTCCGCTGGGCGACGCGGCCGCCGGATGCCGGCGTCTCGCCGAGCTGCTCGCCGAAAGGACACACTGACATGTTCACGACCGACAACACCGACAGCATCCTGAATCGCATCCGCTCGCCGCACCAGCTGCGCCGCCTGCGCCCGGACGAGCTGGAACGGCTCGCCGAGGAGATCCGCCGGCGAATCATCGACGTCGTCTCGCGGCGCGG
>CAZADC010000548.1:0-2226 GCA_964483755.1 uncultured Planctomycetaceae bacterium
GGACGGCCACCGAAACTCATCGATCCCAATATCGGGGAGGTCATCACGATCATCTGCAGACCTTACCCAAACCGGAACTGCAAGAACGTCAGCCGCGAGAGCAAACTCATAGGTGCAATCCCCCAAAACACCGTTACCATCCGGGCCAATCGTCCCCGATGCCCCCCCTGCCGCGTACGAGACCCGCATGCCTTGGTGTGTACATTCGAAATCAAACACCAATTCACCTTGCACACGAAACGTCGCTGCAAGTGCCTCCTCCTTTGTAAAGCGGCTCATGCGCGAAGTCCAGGTGAATATATGATCAGGCAACAAGACGTCCATTTCGTATACGCTCATACGAAAGATCAAATCAACATGTGTTGGGTCAGCGAAAAAGAAGGGAATTCCAGATCCGGGAGGAATTCGGTAGGTGTCATTCAACAGACCCCGTATGACCGAGCCCTCCGATGTCCAATACGGAATAGTGGCGCTAGCGCGTGTTGTGCCCCCACATCCGAGTTCGATATCAGGATTCTCTATCCCCATTCCGAAGATCTCGAGGAAGAGATCTACAATTCCCCCACCACCACCTCGACGCAGCAATCCCCACGGATCTTGAGAGTTGTTGGGCGAGCCATCAACATACGCATGAAAGGACACCGATCCAGCTACATACCCCGCCGGATCCCTGCTTGCGAACCTCCCCAGCTGGGCGTGATAGATTCGATGCCATATCTAATACCTGACACCCTTCTGTCACTGCCTCGGCCACGCGTCTAGGTTTACCGTGCTTTTCCCACCGCAGACCGTCTCCGGTGGTCCTTCTGCTTCGCTCGCGCGCGCCCGCGCGCGAGGCGAATCACATGTCAAAGATCCGAGGATGATTATACCCGAGCGGCGTGGCCCGGGGGAAGCGAAATCCCTCGGCCGCCGGCCACTTTCGCGGGGAAGCGACCGGCGACGGGGAAGTGACCGAGAGACGCGCCGCGGTTGGCTCACCAGCCCGCGGGCAGCGTCTTGCGGCGAGAAGGTTCAGGTCCTGGTGGCCTGGGGCGGCCGCCGCCGCTGGAGCCACCGCCACGCGCGACGCAGCTGCTTCCACAGCCGCACCAGCAGATGATGACACCCGCGGCCCAGCCGGGAGCGTTTGCCACCGGAGACGCGTCGCCGCGAGGACCTGGTCCGGAAGAGCCGCCCCGGATGCGTGCGGGCATGCACCTCGCACAACTTGCCGATCGACACGTGTGTGTAAATCTGCGTGGTTTGCAGGGTCTGGTGCCCGAGAATCTCCTGCAGATGGCGGATGTCCGCACCGCGGTCCAGCATGAGAGATGCCGCGGTGTGGCGGAATAAATGGCACGCGCCCTGCTTGTGAATCCCGGCCTGACGCAGATAACGCCGCACCAGCGACGAAACGTTGTTGGGATGCACCGGGCCGCCCTCCCGGGTCACGAACAGCAACGGCTGCGTCTCGTCCCGCAACAGCAGCGGCCGGGCTTCACGCAGGTACTTGTCGATCCAGGCCAGCGCCCGCTTTCCAATCGGCGCGTAGCGGTCCCGGCGGCCCTTGCCCTGACGGATCAGCACCACGCCGCGCTGCCGATCGAGGTCCGCGAGATGCAGGTTCAAGGCCTCCATGCGGCGCATGCCCGTGGAGTAGAGCGTTTCCAGAAGAGCCCGCGCGCGCAGGCCCACCGGCTGCGTGATGTCCGGCTGCGCCAAAACGGCCTCGACTTCTTCCACCGACAGGGCATGCCGCGGCAAACGTTTTTCTTGTTGCGGCAAGCGCATCTCCAAGGTGGGATTGTGCACGATCAGCTGCTGCTCCTTCATCCAGGCGAACCAGCCCCGCAGCGCCGTGAGCCAGTGACTCTGGCTGGAGATACTCAGCGGCCGCCCGTCCCGCTGGCGGTAGTAAAACAAGTGCCGCTGAAAACGCTCGATCAAGGGCGGCGTGACGTCCCGCGCCCGGGTCACGCTGCGTTCGTCGCACCAGAGGATGAACCGCGACAGCTGGCGGCGACGGATGCGGGCCGTGTTGAGCGCGAAGTGATGGGTTTCCAACCAGACCAGATAGCGGTGCAACAGCACGCTCAGGCCTTCAGGATCGTGGGGATCACCGGGGATCGGTTGTGATACGGGACGTGGCATCAGGGAGTCTCCTTTTCGTAAAGAGTGAGGATCGAATCCACCCGCGGCGCGCACGCTGAGCGCCGTAGGTAAATCCGGGATGTTCACCGTCGA
>CAZADC010000549.1:0-2223 GCA_964483755.1 uncultured Planctomycetaceae bacterium
GCCGTGAACAGGCCGGAAGGCCTGTCCCACGAAGAGCAGCAGAGACGCACAAGCACGGAGCGCGGCGGCCTTCCTGTCCTGAGCTTGTCGAAGGGACCGGGCCGCCGCGTTCGTGCGCGGGGCGGGACCCGCGGCTGCGCCCGGAACGGTGCGTCACGTCCTCATACTGACAGGTCTTTCGGTACGTGCAATCATGGCGAGATGCTTCCGACGCAGACCCCTGCGGCCCCCGCCGCTGTGACTCCCGCCACGAAGAGGTCAGCCAACGGCTCGCCCGGACGAGTCAGACGTTCGGCGAGGGTCGCATCGTTGGCCGGTTGGCCGGAGACCACGGGAAATCGCCTTGACGCAGACGCAAGCGAGAGTAGAATATAGATGGTTTCGGTGTCCCTGTCCCTGGAGGAACGGAGTTCTGATCATGCCTCGTAGACTGCCGGGATATCGCCTTTCGCCGTCCATCTGTTGCGCCCTGCTGGTCGCGGCGGTCTTCCTGCCCTCCGCCGCCGCGCGGGGGGAGAATTACTACTTCGGGATCGACTTCCTCGACGAAATCACGGAGGTTCCTGCCTTTCCGTTCATCGACGACCAGATGCAGAGCAACGCCAGCTACCACCCCGCCCCCCTCACCGACCCCAACAGCAACGCGGTGCAGGACGGCGGCCTGGCCGGGTGGAGCGAGGAGGACGCCCGGGCTGCGGTGGCCTTGGCCGTAGAGCACGACTTCCGCGCGGTGGACACCGGCAATCCCGATACGACCCTGCGGATCGCCATCTTCAACGGGTCGGCGCCCGCGTCGCTGGACGGGCGGCGTCTGAATACGGCCGTTGGGCACAACCTCTGGTCCAGCGAGTTGCTCCTGGGCCAGTCCCTGTACGGGGCCTACGACGATCCGGGCGTCCCGCAAGACCTCCACGCCTCGATGGCCCAGCCCCCGCACATGGACCAGCTCTCCGGGATCGACATCACCACGTCCGAGGACGCGATCAACCTGTTCTCCGGAACGATCTCGCACGAGATCGGGCATAACTTCTACCTGGGCCACGTGGACCGCGGGGACCAGGAGCCCTATCCGCTTATGGCTACGGCCTCGACGGGGCTGGAAAACGTCGACCGACTCACGAAGCGACGGTTCGCCCCCGCCCACGAGGCGGATCTGACGGCGAGGATCGGGACCGTGAACCGCGCGGACTTCGACATGGACGACGACGTGGACTTCGCCGAGGACACCTTCGGAGACGACGACGGGATCTCGGACCTCAACATCCTGATCGCGAACGTCGGCAGCACCAGCGCCCACATGCACCACGGCGACGCGGACATGGACGGCGACGTGGACTTCGCCGAGTACGCCTTCGGAGACGACGACGGAATCTCGGACCTGAACATCCTGATCGCCAACGTCGGCTCGGGCGCGGGCGACCTCGGCACGGACAGTGCCGGCGACAGCGGCACGGCCGAGTTGGTGTACAACTACGTCACCGGCGAGGTGTGGTTCGACAACGCCGACTCGACGATCAACCTGATCGAGCTCGCGGTGAACCCCGGGGAGGGCCTGGCTCTGGACCCGACGAAGTCGGGCGACTACCAGGGCGCCGGTCCCAACGAGGACACCACCACGGTCCTTCAGTACTTCGTGCCCAGCGGTCTGGGCACGGGGGAGGATCAGGTCGGCGCGGCCGGCTACATGACGACCGGGCTCACCGAGCTCGTTCAGGGCACGGACGTCCTGTTCCGCTACCAGCGGGCGGGCGAGCAGCTCCAGGACGGCGTGATCACGATCGTCCCCGAGCCGGCGACGATGCTTCTGCTCGGCCTCGGCGGCGCCGCGGCGCTGATCCGTCGGAAGAAGTAACGCTGTGTGATGGTGGCACAGCCCTTCCCGGCTGTGACCCGCGTGGCACAGCCTTTCCAGGCTGTGCTGCCGTGAACAGGCCGGAAGGCCTGTCCCACGAAGAGCAGCAGAGACGCACAAGCAGTGACGCACAAGCGAGAGCGCGGCGGCCTTGGCGGGCCGCCGCGTTCTTGCGCGCCCTGCGGCCGGGCCCGCCTTCCCCCATGCCGGGCTGGAACATGCTTCCCAAGGGAAGCATGGCGCCACCAGGCCGCCGCGTTCTTGCGCGTGGCAGCAGGTTGCGAGCGCGCTTGCCCGCTGCAGCGATCGGGGGGGGACGGACTCGGGCGATCGTCCATCTTGTCGGTTGGCGCGGCCTGGGGGCGTCGGGC
>CAZADC010000550.1:0-2217 GCA_964483755.1 uncultured Planctomycetaceae bacterium
TGTGGTTTCCTGCTGCTCGTCAATGCCGAGTAGCGCCGCCGCTTCGGCGCGGAAGCCGCGGAGTTCGTGATTTGCGTATCCGCGCTTTTTCAGTCGCTCGACGGCCTGTTGGTAGCAGGGGCGTGCTTCGTCGTGCTCGCCGAGCTGCCAGTGGGCCATGGCGAGGAAAAACCAGTTGCGCGGCCCGAAGGCCGTGGGACCGTCGCTCAGCTCGATCGACTTGGTCAGAGCGTCGACCGCGGCTTGCCAGTGGCCCGACCGGTACTGGGCCATGCCCAACGCGGCCCAGGCGCCTGCTTGTTCGGGGGCCTCCGTCACCGCCTCCTCAGCGAGATTGATCGCTCGCTGCGCCCGGCCTAACTCCCCTGGCAGGTTTGCCAACACGCCCGCCAACGCGGCCATGCGGCCTGGGTTCCCTGACGCAAGTTCTGTCGCCTTTTTGAGGTTAGCCAGGGACTCGTCACTTCGCCCGAGCTCGGCGTAGAGAGCTGCCCGCTGCCAATAATGATTGAACCAATCTGGTCTGAGACAAATTGACTGGTCAAAGTCTGCCGCGGCCCGCTCTAGATCACCCTCTTCTTTGTGCAGCATGCCACGGTAATAGTACGCAACGTGGTTTTCCGACCATAGCTCGATCGCCCGATCCAAGTCGTCTTTCGCCTTGTCGAGCTGCCCCTTCTTAACGAACGCTGCTCCACGCCATTGATAGCCATGGGTACAGGTGGGGTCGATTCGAATTGCCTTGGTACAGTCGGCAACTGCCTTGTCGCAGGCTCCCATGTGCAGATGAACAAAGCCGCGCCATTTGTAGTCGTCGAAAGAACCCCGAAGCCGGACGCAGTGGTTATAGTCCGCCAGAGCCTTCTGCAAGTCGGCGCTTTGTCGATCCCGATACGCGGCGGCGCGGCTGGCATAATGCGCGGCGTTAGTCGGCGCAAACTCGATCGCCTGGGTAAAGTTTGCAATGGCGTTGTCGTGATCGCCGTCCGCGACATGAGCCCGGCCCAGGTCTGCGAACGCCTGTGCCGAATTTGGATTCAACCGGATGGCTCTGTTTAACTGTGCGATCCTCGGATCGGCATGCTCCAGATCGACCGAATCCTGCCGCTTATAGGTGTGGGCCAGTTGCTCCGCCTGATTCGGGGTATCGGGAAACGCCTCTCGCAGCGTCTCAAGAATGGCCTGAGCCTCCGCGCGCTGTTCCAGGCCATAGAGGCGCTGTCCCAGACTCACGTAGGCTTTGGCCAGATGATGACGCACCTCGGTCCGTTCCCGCGAACTATCAACGAGCTGCTCCAGCAGGGCCACCGCGCGGCGGTTCTCCTCGATTGCTTGGCTGTACTGCTTGCTTTTCCAAAACCTGTTGCTGCGGCCCAGACACCACAGAGCCTCCGGCACACCGCCGATCAGTCCTGCGGCCTCGCCTTGTAGACGAACAAGCTCCTCGTCGTCGTATGCGCACTTATGGAGCCACTCGACAGCCTCTTCGTAAAAGCGTTCCGACGCGCCCTTATCTCCGAGCTGCCAGTGGGTCATCGCCAAGAAGAGGCAATTGAAGACGTCACCGCCGCAGCAAAGCTCCTGTGACGTCGCGAAAGCTTCTTTGGCGGCCTCCCATTTTTTTGCCCGGTACTGCGTTGCCCCCAAAATGTGCCAGGGGCGCCAGTCGCGTGGCGCTCGTCTCACAGCTTCTCTCGCGTCTCTGAGGGCGTCGTCCAGATTGCCTTGCCGCAGATGGACTTCTGCCTGATAGCAGTGGGCAGTCGCCAGGTGGCTCTCCGCCTTGTTACAAGAGGATGTGGGGGGCTCTGACTTCAGCAGTCCATGCGTCTCTTTCCGCAGTAGCTGCAGAGTCAGACGGCGGTTCCATGGTAAGGGGGTTATCCCCTCCTCGTGCTCGCGGAGCACCTTTGTGGTCCACTCGTCCGCCTTCGCCCACCATGTTTCTGCTTCCTCACGGTGGCCGAGCGTGTGGTGCGCCATGGCCAGGAAAAACCACGGGTAGGCGGGGGAAGTCCGCACGTGCGCGTCATGCTTTTGCACCAACTCCTCGACCTTGGCCAGCCGTTCGAGAGCCTCCTCCGCATGTCCCGCGCGGTAAAGAAGCGAGCCAAGCGCGAGCAGATATGCTTTTGAGTCCGGCTCGGCCTCGACCGCCTGTTCGGCCAGTTGCACTACGGGCGCGTAGTCCGCGACAGCGCACGGCGCTAACGCGCA
>CAZADC010000551.1:0-2214 GCA_964483755.1 uncultured Planctomycetaceae bacterium
CTCGCCGGTGCTTCGAATAGCAGGCCTTCACCGTCACCGTCGGCGAGTCTGCTTCCAGGTTGAAGTCCGCAGGCGTCGGCGAACGGAGTTCATTCGACCGCAGGCCGGTGCCCAAGGCCGCCCAGGACAAGCAGCGTCAGCGAGGCCGGCTCCGGCGTGGCGACGATCCGCAGGTTCGTTACCTCATGGGCTCCGCCGCCGCCATGCTCACCGAGAGCAAGACTCTTGCTGCGATCGCGGCCCGCCTGGGCTTCGCGAGCGAGTACTACCTCTCGCGCCGCTTCAAGCAGCTCATGGGCATGACGCCGTCGGAGTACCGCAGGAGGTCCCAAGACGCCTGCTAGAGCACACCGGTATTCCCGCCCGGAACACCTGCCGAGAGGCCATACCCTCCGGGCGACGACAGGCAATGGACCTCTTCACATCGCGTGCCGAGCCGACCACCTCACAGCCCCTTGCGGCAGGCGTCGATGATCTCGTCCATGTCGCCGGTCGCCAGGCAGATCACCGTGTCCGCCCCGCCGTAGTAGACGCGAAGCCGCCTCTGGTCCAAGTCCGCGATCGCGCCGCACGTGAAGATCACGTCCGGCGTGCGGCCTTGGAGTTCGTACGGGGCCTCGGGCGTGATGAGGTAGCTGCCCAGGCGGCCGACGATCCGCGTGGGGTCGTTTAGATCCAGCAGGACCGCGCCGAGCGAGTATCGCGTCGTCGAGCAGTTCCGGGACACGCCGTGGATGATCTCCAGCCAGCCAGCCTCGGTCCGGATCGGCGGGGTCGGGCCGATCTTGTGGCCCGCCCACGGACCGAACGGGCCCAGCAGCGGGCGGTAATGGCCCCAGTGGATCAGGTCCGGCGAGCGCGAGGTCCACATCCCGCCGGGGTTGTCCGGCGGCTTGCCGATCGACGGCCGGTCGATCTTCCAGTAGTACCCGCTGATCTTCTCGGGGAACAGGCACGGCACGCGGTTGTGCGCCAAGGCGATGCAGTCCACGAACTCGACGGTCCGGAAGTCCCGCGTCTTGTACATCAACCCCACGACCACGCTGCCGGTCGGCCGGACGATGTAGTAGTCCTCGCCGATCTTCGTCACGCGCGGATCGATGATGTGGCGGTCCAGCTCCCGGATGCCCGGGATGTCGGACCGTTCGAACAGCGGCTGATCGTCGAACGTGAAGTGCAGCCCGTCCTCGCTACGGGCGACCCAGATATTCGGCCTGGGCCCGTTGGCCGGGACCACCGATACCAGCAGGACGGTCGTCCCGCCGAGCATCGTCTGACCGCAGTTGAACACCGCGTCTGCGGGGCCATGCGGGAAATCGGCCGGGACGATCAGCGGGTTGTCCTCGTGACGCTTGAGCAGCGTGTTGTAGTAGGAACGCATGTTCTCTCCCTCGTGCCCGGGCACCCGGCCACGTCAATGGATTCGGACCTCGATTGCTTCCGACGCGGCGACGCGGGTGCGGCCGTTTTCGCAGTGGACCTCGATGTCACCCCGCGGGGTCGGAATCACCACATGGTAATCGAACTCGCCTTGGTAAGGCGATAGTCGAACGACCGCGCATGCCGGCTCGATGACTTCGAAGCCGGTCAACTGGTGGACGAGGAACTCCGCCGGACAGCCGGACCAGGCGTGGCTGAGCGAGCGGAAGATGCCCACGTACCGGTTGTCCGTCCCTCGCCACGAACCGGAGGCGTTCCATTCCTCGGTCACCGAGGTCATGCCCTGCTCAACCATCCGCCTGCCCCAGCGGTCGCGGATCAGCCGTAGCGCCAGATCCATGCGACCAACCGCTCGCAGGCCGCGGAGGACCACGTGGCAGAAGAACGGCTCGGCTTCGAGGAAGTCCACGTCCGCCGAGTCGTAGAGATGATCGATCACCCGCCGGGACTGCTCCTCGCCCGTCAGGCCGAACGCGAGCGGCGCGAGGTTGCTGTGTTCGGTGATGCCCCGGGGGGGCCGAGCGTCGGGCTGTCCGCGGCCGGCGTGTTCTTCGGAGATGGCCTGCGCAGCTATTCCCGGCTGTCCTGGCAAGCGCTCACCACGTCCGAGGTCTCCAGATAGTACCGCAGCAGTCGGGCCTCCAGCCGCTGCCGCGTGTCGGCACAGGCGGGGTCGTCGTAGACGTTGCGCAGCTCCTGCGGGTCCTTTTGCAGATCGTACAATTCCCACTCGTCCACATCGGGCTCGTAGAAGTAGATCAGCTTGTAACGGTC
>CAZADC010000552.1:0-2213 GCA_964483755.1 uncultured Planctomycetaceae bacterium
AAATCCAAAGACTACCCGAGCCGGGGGTGGCTCACTTCATAGCTTCTCCTTTCGGGCGGGCGGGGCGCGTCGTTGCCGGCGCGTGTACCCCGGCGGCCGCCCTGTATAATACCGCCGTGCTCGATCAGGATGAAAGGTTCATGGCCGTCGCGTTGGGTCTGGCGCTCCGCGGGCGGGGGAGCGTCGAGCCGAACCCGATGGTCGGTGCGGTGGTGGTCCGCGACGGCGAGGTCGTCGGGCGCGGCTGGCACAAGCGTTTCGGCGGTCCGCACGCCGAGATCGAGGCGATCCGCGATACCCGCGCCGGCGGGGCGTCGACGCGGGGCGCGACGATGTACGTCTCGCTCGAGCCGTGCTGCCACACCCGCAAGAAGACGCCGCCGTGCACGGAGGCGATCGTGACGGCCGGGCTGTCTTGCGTCGTGACGGCGATGGAGGACCCGGACCCGAACGTCGGCGGGCGCGGCCTGGCCCGGCTGCGGGATGCCGGCGTGGACGTGCGATGCGGCGTGATGGGGGGGGAGGCGGTCCGCATCCTGCGGGCGTACGTCAAGCTGCGGCGGACCGGGCGGCCGTGGGTCATCTGCAAGTGGGCGCAGACGGCCGACGGATATCTCGCCCTGCCGCCGGGGCGGGGGCGGTGGATTTCCGGTCCCGAGTCGCGGCGCTACGTCCACGTCCTCCGCGGCGTGTGCGACGGGGTCTGCGTGGGCTCGGGGACGGTGCTTGCGGACGACCCGCTGCTGACCAACCGCGGCGGCGACGGCCGGCAACCCGCGCGGCTTGTGCTCGACGCCCGCCTGAACACGCCGACCGACTGTCAACTGATCCACACCAGCGACCGATCGCCGGTGCTCATCGCAACCACGCTGGGCGGCGAGGCGAACGCGCTGGACAAGGCCGAGCGGCTGCGCGAGCTCGGGGCGGAGCTGGTCGTTGTGGACGCGGGGCAGCGGGGCGTGGACCTCGACGCGCTGCTGGAGGAGCTGGGGCGTCGCAACTGGACCCACCTGCTCGTGGAGGGGGGGGCGCAGGTGCTGCGGAGCTTCGTGGATGCGGGGCTCGCCGACGAGCTGATGGCGTTCGTCGCGCCGACCGAACTCGGCGGCGTGGGCGGCGACCTGCCGCACTTCGACCTGGCCGACGTCGCGCGATCGGGCAACCTGGGCGAGGCCGACGAGCAGGCCTTCGGCGACGACGTGCTCCGCCACTACACGCTTACGAATCCGGAAGACCTGCTGTAAGCCACATTGCGGAGATCATCTGAAGCGCGGTGTCCTTCCGAGGGCACCGGGAGGACCTGACGATTCGGCTGGCGGCGGCCCGGCAAGGCCGCCGCGCTTGGTCCACAGCAGTGGCACAGCCCTTCAGGCTGTGCTGAACAGGCTGAAAGCCTGTTCCACCCGGCAAGGCCGCCGCGCTTGGTCCACAGCAGTGGCACAGCCTTTCAGGCTGTGCTGAACAGGCTGAAAGCCTGTTCCACCCGGCAAGGCCGCCGCGCTTGGTCCACAGCAGTGGCACAGCCTTTCAGGCTGTGCTGCGGATCAGCACTCCGGCGCCCCCTCGGCCGCGTCGGAGAACCATCGCCAGCTCGGCAGCTCGGCCTGCAGCAGATGCGCCCACGACGGCGGGTCCAGCCGTCGCTCCTCCGCCGGCGTCGGCTCGGTGGCGTCCAGCGCGTCCGGCGTCACGACGATCGGGCTCTGCGGTCGGCATGTCTCGGCGATGGTCTGCATGTTCGTCTCTCCCGTCCGCCCCATGTCTAACGGCCTCCGGCCACGGGCTATTGCAGGGATTGCGGATTCCGTTTCCCCGGTGCGGGCGTCGAGACTGCAGACGCACGAAGCGGCGAAAGGTTCCACGTCGCCGGTCGTGAAGGTAAGGTGTGGGGGCGCCGCCGCGAGCGGCGGGTCCGCGCCAACCGAACCGGGAGTTCCGATGCCTTCGCAACCGAACGTTCTGTTCCTGATGACCGATCACACCCGCTCGTCCGCCTGCCGTCCGGGCGGGGCGTGCCTGACGCCCAACCTCGACCGGCTGGCGGGCGAGGGCGTCCGTTTCCACCGCGCCTACACCACCAACGCGATCTGCTCGCCGGCGCGGGCGTCGCTGATGACGGGGCAGTACCCGTCCGCCCACGGCGTCTGGGACTGCACACACACCCAGCGGCGGGAGTGGGTGGACCTGCACAGCAACCCGACGCACTGGGCGCA
>CAZADC010000553.1:0-2207 GCA_964483755.1 uncultured Planctomycetaceae bacterium
GGACCGACCACACGAACTTCGACACCCGCTACCGGCGGAACTTCATCCGGCACGAGTTGCTCCCGCTGATTCGCGAGCGCCTCAATCCCCGCGCCGACGAGGCGGTCGCCCGCCTGGCCGACGGCGCGGCCGAAGTCGCCGACCTGCTCGACCGCCTCGCCGCCGAGCTGATCGACAGCGCGACGCGCGAACGTTCGGACGACAGAGTCGTTCTGGAGGCGGCGACGCTGGCGGGCGCCGACCCCGCGCTGCTGGGCTGGGCGCTTCGCACGGCGCTGGAGGAACTCGGCGCCGGAATGCGAGACATGGGCTCCGCCCGGCTGATCGAGCTGCGCGAGCTCGTGGGCGCGCGGGACGGTGCCGCCGTGGCGCTGCCGGGCGGATATGTCGCCCGTCGCGAGAGCGGTGCGCTCGTGCTGGAGCGATCGGACGAGTCCGGCCATGCTGCGCCTGCAACGGTCGCGATCGCGCTGGCGTGTCCCGGACACAACGCCCTCGGCGACGGCAGGAGGATCGAATGCGCCGTGGAGACCTGGTCCGGCGACCCGGAACACGCGATCCGCCCGGCCGAAGGCGTCGAACTGCTGGACGCCGACCGGCTTCGCGGAAAGCTCACCTGCCGTCCCCGGCGCGACGGCGACGTGTTCCGCCCCCTCGGCGCGCCCGGCCGACAGTCGGTCGGCGATTTCCTGACGAATTGCAAGGCGCCCCCGCGCCGCCGCGACGCCGTCCGGTGCGTCTGCGACGAGCTGGGCGTGGTCTACCTCGCCCCGGTCCGCATCGACGATCGCGTGAAGGTGGACGCGGGCACGCGGCGCGTCGTGCGGATTCGCATGATCCCGCCTTGGCCTGAGGAGGCCGACGCATGACGCGACGCTTCCACGCCGAACCGCTCGACGCGGACGCCGTGACGCTCAGCGGCGCCGAGGCGCACCACGCGCTGAACGTGGTCCGCGTCCGGGCGGGCGAGCCGGTCGAGCTGTTCGACGGGCGGGGCGGCCTGGCCGAAGGCGTCGTTGCCGACACCGGCCGCGGGGAGCTGACCGTCCGCGTCACCGGCCGGCGGCGCCTCGCCGAGAGGCCGACGCCGCGGGTTCACCTCGCCTTCGCCGTGCCCAAGGGCAAGCGCCTCGACTGGTTGCTGGAGAAGGCGACGGAGCTGGCGGCGGCGTCCCTCCAGCCGGTGGTATTCGCCCGCTCGATCGCCGGCGGCGAGCGGCTGTCCGACGGCAAGCGGCAGCGCTGGGTTTCGCACTGCATCGCGGCCGCCAAGCAATGCGGCGGGGACTTCCTGCCCGAGCTGCACGATCCGCTCCCGCTGGCGGAGTGGCTTCGCGATCAGGCTGCAGCCGACCAGACGGGCGTCTTCGGTTCCTGCGACGCCTGGGCGGCGCCGGCCGGTGAGGCGCTCCGGCGGTTGACAGGCGGCGACGTCTGCGTGCTCGTCGGTCCGGAAGGCGGCATGACGGACGAGGAAGCAGCCGCCGCCGGGGAGGCGGGCTTCCGACCGGTCCGCCTGGGGCGGACCACGCTGCGGATCGAGACGGCCGCCGTGGCGCTGCTCGCCGTCGCGACGGCGACGATGGAGTAGGCGGAATCAGGTCTTCAGCAGTGGCAGAGCCTTTCAGGCTGTGCAGGACAGCCTGAGCCGGCCGAACGCAGCACCGGCGGTCCATCATGGCGCGCGGCGGCTTTCCCCTTCGACAAGCTCAGAGCAGGCAGCCCGCCGCGATTCTATGGGTATTCCAGCGGGTCGCTGGCGCCCGCCTCCTCGAACCCGGCCCGGCGGAGGCGGCACGCGTCGCACTGTCCGCACGGGCCGCCATCGGCGCGGGGGTCGTAGCAACTGTGCGTCATCGAGTAGTCCACGCCCAGCGCGAGCCCCGTGCGGATGATCTGTCCCTTGCTCATCCGGATCAGCGGGGCGCGAACGCGGAAGGCCCCCCGCCCCTCGACCGCCGCGGCCGTGGCGAGGTTCGCCGTCCGCTCGAACGCCTCGATGAACGCCGGGCGGCAGTCGGGATACCCGCTGTAGTCGACGGCGTTGACGCCGATGAACAGGTCGAACGCGCCGATCACCTCGGCGTAGCCCAGCGCGATCGACAGGAAGATCGTATTGCGGGCGGGGACGTACGTCACCGGGATCGCCTGTTCGCCGTCCGGCGCCGCGGGGGCGGTGGGTACGGCGATGTCGTCCGTGAGGGCGC
>CAZADC010000554.1:0-2203 GCA_964483755.1 uncultured Planctomycetaceae bacterium
GGCTCATGAACATGCCCTTGTAGCAGATCGTCCGCGCCGACATGCTGACGACGTAGAAGTCCTCCGCCGCCGGGCCGAGCGCTTCGTCCACCCGGCGCTCGGCTCGCTTGCGTGCGAGGTACAGCCGTCCTTCGAGCTGCGATCCGGCGAGCCCCGCGCCGTCGACGAACACCTGGCGGATGCGCGGCTCGGCGTCGCGTGCGAGATCGCCCAGACAGTCGTCCTCGCAGGGCACGTCTCGCCAGCCCAGCACCTCCAGCCCGTAGTGCTCGATCGCCTCGCAGAGGAACGTCTCGCACTTCGCGCGGACGGAATCCTCCTTCGGCAGGAAGATCATCCCCACGCCGTAGGCGTCGGCGTCCGGCAGGGAAACGTCAAGGCGCCCGGCCTCGTCGCGCAGCAGCGCGTCGGGGATCTGGAACAGGATGCCCGCGCCGTCGCCGGTGGTCTCGTCGCTCCCGGCGGCTCCGCGGTGCTCGAGGTTCAGCAGGATCTGCTGCCCGCGCTCGAGGATGGCGTGGTCCCGTTCGCCCGAGACGTTGACCACCGCCCCGACGCCGCACGCGTCGTGCTCGCGGCGGGACTCATACAACCCGAAATCCTGATTGTACCTGCGCATTTGTCGATTCCCGGCGGTCCGGGCGGCGTGGTGTCCGCGCCGGTAACCGCCTGTACCTTTCCTGCGGTGAAGCGACGCCCGCGTGCTCCGCGCGACGCCCTCCTACCCGATTCTAGCGAATCCCGGCCGCGGAGGCTTTTTAACCTAGGCTAATAATAATGATAGGAAAGATTAGGCCAGATAATACAGCTCGGGCGAGCGCATCCCGTCCGGGCCGTGTCGTGCTTGCCGCCGTGCGCCGAGTCGGTAGCATAGCCCGTCGGCAAGCGGAAAGGAACGTCCAATGTCGGCTCCGAACATCCTGTACATCCACTCGCATGACACCGGCCGGTACGTTCAGCCGTACGGCCACGCGATCGACACGCCGAACCTCCAGCGCCTCGCCGAGGGCGGCGTGCTGTTTCGCCGGGCGTTCTGCGCCGGGCCCACATGCTCGCCGTCGCGGGCGGCGCTGGTGACCGGGCAGAGCCCGCACTCCTGCGGCATGATGGGGCTCGCGCACCGCGGATGGTCGCTGAACGACTACTCGCACCATGTCGTTCACACGCTCCGCTCGGCCGGGTACGTCTCGGCGCTGGCGGGCATTCAGCACATCGACTGTCCCGCCGACGCCCCGGACGACTGGAGCCGGCGCATCGGCTACGACCACGTCCTGATGGGCGCCGGCAAGCACGCCCGCGCCGGTGCGTCCAGCGCGGAGCAGGCGGCGGCCGAGTTCCTCCGATCGCGTCCCGACCGCCCGTTCTTCCTGTCGGTCGGGTTCGGGCAGACGCACCGCAACTTCCCCGACCCGGACCCGCGCGACGATCCGCGATACACCCGGCCGCCCGCGCCGCTGCCGGACACGCCCCGCACGCGCTACGACATGGCCGCCTTCAAGACGCACGCCCGGGACCTGGACGCGCGGATGGGCGTCGTCTTCGACGCGCTGGACGAGACCGGCCTGGCGGACGACACGCTGGTCATCGCCACGACCGACCACGGCATCGCGTTCCCGGCCATGAAGTGCAACCTGACCGATCACGGGATCGGCGTGATGCTGATCCTCCGCGGGCCGGGCGGGTTCACCGGCGGGAAGGTCTGCGACGCGCTCGTCTCGCACGTCGACCTGTTCCCGACGGTCTGCGAGCTCGCCGGCGTCGAGCTGCCGGACCGGCTGGAGGGGGCGTCGCTGCTGCCGCTCGCCCGCGGCGAGACCGACGAGGTCAACGAGCAGGTGTTCTCCGAGGTGACCTACCACGCGTCCTACGAGCCGCAGCGCTGCGTCCGGACCGACCGCTGGAAGTACATCCGCCGCTACGGGCCCCGCACCACGCCGGTGATGCCCAACTGCGACGATTCGCCCAGCAAGGACGTCTGGCTTGAAGCGGGGTGGCGCGAGCGGCCGGTGGGTGTCGAGCAGCTCTACGACCTGACGTTCGATCCGTGCGAGACGAACAATCTCGTCGAGGACGGAACGCACGCCGACGTGCTCGAGGACATGACCGAGCGCCTCGGCGACTGGATGCGCCGCACCGGCGATCCGCTGCTGCACGGCCCGGTCGATGCGCCCTCGGGCGCACGCGTCAACCCCGCCGACGGGCT
>CAZADC010000555.1:0-2197 GCA_964483755.1 uncultured Planctomycetaceae bacterium
GTGCAGACCTACAGCCCGGCCTTCGACGTCACGCCCGCCGAGCTGATCACCGCCATCGTTACGGACCGCGGCGTCATCCAGCCGGTGACGGCCGAAAACGTCCGCAAGGTTATCGGCGAGCCGGAGGGGGAATCCGGGTAATCGGACTCGCGTGACGGACGGGTCGATGCACCGTCGCCCGGGTGTGTCGCATCGTCCTTTCAGGCCTCCGTCTGTGGGGCGGCTTGCCCGCCGTTTCGGTCGCTTGCAGGCTCGCGACCGGGTGCTCCCGGCTTGCTCAAGTCGGTCGGGCCTGGAAGAAGCAGCACCCCGCCGGCGGGCGCGGGGAAGACGAGCCCTGATCACTCGGCGGCGGTCTGCGAGGTTTTGGCCGATGCGTCCGTCTTCGAGGCCGATTTGTCGGCCTTGTCCGACGATCCGGATTTCTCCGAGGAGTCCTTGCCGGCGCCCTTTTCCTTCTCGGCCGCCTTCTTGTAGGACTCGCTGCGGTAGTCGGTCTGGTAGAACCCGCTGCCCTTGAAGATGATCCCCGCGCCGGTGCCGATCAGGCGTCGGACCTTGCGTTTCCCGCACTCGGGGCAGGTCCGCACCGGGGAGGCGGTGATGGACTGGAACTTCTCGAACGCGTGTCCGCAGGCTTCGCACTCGTAGTCGTACGTCGGCATGAATACCTCGCTTACTCGGTCGGGTCCTCTTCGGGGGCGGCGGAGACGATGACGCTCGCCGGGCGGATTGTCCGTCCCTTGAGCTGGTAGCCCTTCTGCACCACCTGGACCACCGTCTGCGGTGCGACTTCGTCGGTCGGCTGGCGCATCAGGGCCGAGTGCTTGTCGGGATCGAACGGCTGTCCCTCGGCCTCCACGGTCGTCAGCCCGAACTTGCCCAGCGTGTCCATCGCCTTCCTGTGCACCAGCTCCATTCCGGTCAACAGCGGATCGTCGGCGGGGTGATTCTCGCGTCCCGCCTCGAGGGCCCGCTCCATGTCATCCAGCACGTCGAGGATCGCCTTCATCAGCTCCTCGTTGGCGTACTCGCGGGCCTGGGCGATGTCCCTCTGCACGCGCTTCTGGTAGTTCAGGTAGTCCGCGGAGACGCGCTGCAGGCGCGCAAGCAGGTCGTTGCTCTCGGACTTGAGCGACTCCAGCTCGTCCTCGGCGCCCTCGACGTCCCCGGCGGGGCCCTCCGGGGCGTCGGGGGAGGGGGCGTCCTCGGGCTCGGTCCGTCTGCGGTCTTCGTCGTCTTTCCTGGCGTTCATGGCTTGCGTTCTCGATGTCGGTCAATGCGCGGCCTGCGGCCGCGGGTCAGTCATTTCGACGCGAAGTACTCCTTCACCTTTTCGAAGAAGCTTTTGCGTTTCGGCGTCACGTTGCGGTCCTCGGTCTCGGCGTACTGCTCGAGCAGCTCGCGCTGCTCGTCGGTCAGCTTGCGGGGCACCTCGATGAACACCTGGACGATCTGGTCGCCACGGCGGCGCCCGCGGAGGGATGGCAGGCCCCGCTCCCGGAGGCGGATTACGTCGCCGTTCTGCGTTCCGGCGGGCACCTCGACCTCCTCCGGATCGTCCAGCGTCGGCACCGACACCATTCCGCCGATGGCGGCCTGGGCGAAGGTGATGGGCACCTGGCAGATCAGGTCCGTCCCCTGGCGCAGCAGCAGGGGGTGGTCCTTGACGTGGATGTACACGTGCAGGTCGCCGCGATGGGTTCCGTCGGGGCTGGGCTCGCCCTCTCCGGGGACGCGGACGACCTGCCCGTCGTCCACGCCGGCGGGGATGCGGACGGTCAGCGTGCGGTGCTTGCGCCGACGCCCGCTGCCGTTGCAGGTTTCGCAGGGGTCGCGGACGATCGTTCCCTTGCCGTGGCACTGCGGGCAGGGCGCGACGCGGACGCTGACGCCCAGCAGCCCGCGGACCTGCTGCTGGACCTGCCCGTATCCGCGGCAGGTCTCGCAGCGCTGGGGCTCGGTGCCCTCGCGGGCGCCGCTGCCGCCGCAGGCGTCGCAGAAGTCCATCCGCTCGAACTCGAGGGTCTGCTGCGTCTCCGTGGCGACCTGCTCAAGGGTCAGCTCGACCTCGGTCTCGAGGTCCAGCCCCTGCTGGCGGCGGGCGCGGCGTCCTCCTCCGCCGAAGCCGCCCATGCCCATCCCGCCGAAGATGTCCTCGAACATCGAGAAGATGTCGCCGGCGTCCATATGCGAG
>CAZADC010000556.1:0-2195 GCA_964483755.1 uncultured Planctomycetaceae bacterium
GTATTGATAGCGGTCGAAGGTGCGCGGTGTGTCGCTACGGAGGTGATCGAAGACGATGAAGGCGCCCCCGAGCAGAGCGACGCAGCGCAACTGCGATACGCCGCGGTAGAAGGGGCGTTCCGGGTCACTGGCGACGACGGCGGCAGGCGTCTCGGGAGAGTCATCAAAGGCCAGGAGGCGGCCACGGTCGGCCTGCTGTGTCTGGCCATCGATGACGATACAGTTGTGTGCGGCAGTATGGTGCATCCATCTACTGTGCGGCGAGGAATAGGTGATGCGCCCGACCGTGCTGTCGAGCTGGCGGCCGTTGCGAAAGAAGAAGGTCGTCAGTCGGTCTTGCTCGCTGCGGTCGAACTGCTTGAGGTAGTTCATGTGGATTTCCCGGTAGTCAGCCGCGTTCCCCTGACGCAGAAAGAGATAACCGGCGCCGCTCAGATGCTCGGAGCGCACCGGCATATCTTCGGCGTCCGGCAGGCCAAGTTGACCGAATAGCACGGTCTCCAGCTTCATCTTTCCATCCCGCGCTGACAGTTGCTGCAGGTAGGCGGGGTCATTGTAGACCCGGTAGGCCAGTTCGTAGGAGGTGGTTTTGGCCAGGCCTGCCGCGATAGAGCCATCGAAGACGCGCTTGAAGCGAGGGGTGTAGAGGTTCAACCCGAGCGGCCAGGCGAATCCAGCCAGGTGCTCGAGCGCGCTGAAGCTGGCGCGGTGGTAGGCGCCGGCCTCGGGGGCGATGCCATCCTCGCTGAAGCCGTATTCGACCACCTCATGATAGCCAAATTCGCCGTGGATCGCTTCCGCAGCGAGCGGCCAGAAGCCGGTTGCCAGACCGACCGTACCATAAGCGCGAAGGTGCTCCGATTGCTGGTTGCCGTATTCCACGCTGTGCTGCATGACGGTCTGGCCTGCATGGCGCAGGAACGCTTCGATGCGTTGCCGATCGGCGTCGTCGAGCACAGGTGCTGCCCTCAGGAAATAGTAGGCTTCGGCAAACTCGGGGATGACATAGCTGGCATGCAAGGTCGTGAAGCCGAGCCGCGCTCCACCGGCGGTGGAGCGGGTGCCGTGACTGGGCATCCGCAGATAACCGGCAGCGTAGTCGAGGAGGATCGTGCGGGCTTTGGCGGCATAGCGCTGCTCACCAGAGATCAACCAGGCCAGCGCCAGGCTGCGGACGTCCTCCGTTCGGGCCTGGTGGTAGTTGAGCAGGTAGGCGTGGTCCATGTCTTCGTCGTGATTGAAAGCCTTGCCGCACTTCGGGCACACATGCTCATGCAGGGCGGTGGGGGTGGCGGGCTTGAGCCAGGTCTTGCAGGGCCTGCAACGGTATCGCATGTTATGAGCAGGCGGGCCAAAGTCCGGAATCGGCCAGTCGTGCGGCAGCGCCTTTTCGGCACTCTCCAGGATTCGTTGACGCCAAGAGGCTACCCCGGGCATGAGTTTCCCGCGAGCTTCGAGGCGTGCCTGGAAGGTAGCGGGGTTCCAGAGGCGATAGTTGAACACCGGGACGCTACCCCACATCGGCCAGCGCCGGTAGCCGCGTAGTGGCGTGACATCTGAATCCGCAACGCCAGGCAGGCTCACCTCGACAAATGCGGCCTCCGAGTAGAGGGGCGCTCGGGCCATGGCGGCATGACGTGGCATGGACAGCCGAATAGGCACGGTCCGCGTTTCGCGGGGGCTCAACTCGACGGTAGCGGGCGCGGCAGCCTGGAAGTAATGCAGGCTATCCGCAGAATCGGGGTTCAGGTGCACGACTTGCTCCTGATCGGTCCGGTTGGTAAGATGAAGCTGGTAGATGCTGGCGACGTCGGCGGCGTCGGCAATCAGCTCGGTCTCCTCCAGTTTGAAATCGGCCGCGACCCGATAGCGGACAAAGCGGACGTTGCGGATCAGTGCTTCCCGCCGCTTCGGCTCGCCGGGGTAGCCGAGAATCCGCGGGCTGAGGGTGATCTTTAACCACTTTGCGTAAGGCTGTTGATTTTTATCATTGCTGACATAAACACCGTCGTCGTCCAAGTGAAGGCTGTAGCGGCCCTCGCGCCACTGGCCCTCGGGCGTCTTGAACTTCAGGTACCAGCTGCTGAGCTGCCCGGCGTCGAGATGCCCATGGAGCGTCCAGTGGGTCCGCACTTGGCTGACGTTCGACTTGATCTCGAAACGGATTTCGTCAAAGTCAGCTGGATTGATGCCGT
>CAZADC010000557.1:0-2187 GCA_964483755.1 uncultured Planctomycetaceae bacterium
GGAGCTGCGCCTCCTGCGGATCGATGCGGGCGAGTACATGGCCGTCTACGAGGTCCCCGGGGGTCTCGGCACGATGAGTCTGCCCGGCGGGCGCACCGACGAGACACCCGCCCCGCCCGTTGGCGCGCCGGCGACGCGACCGTCCGCGACCGGGTCGGAGACGGCGCCCGCGCCGACCACGCGCCCGACCACCGCACCGGGAGACGAACGGGGGCGCAACGTATATCTCGCGACGTTCGCCGACGACGTCAACGGCGTCAACGTGGACTACGGCGAGAACCGCATTCACGGGGCGTCGGAACTGAGGCTCACCTTCCAGTGGGACGAGGAGTCTGAGGACCTGATGGAGCCCGGCCGTCGTCCGACGCCGTCCACCGCGCCCGCCGAGGAGGCCGGCACGCGCCCGACGACGCGTCGTGCGGCGACGCGACCTGCCGCGCCCGGGCCCCGCCCCGAGCCGATGATCGTCACCTGGCGCGGACCGCTGACGCTCACCCCCGTCGCCTACACGCCGACGCCGTCGCAGGATGAGTTCACGCTGGAAGGCCGGGGCGAGCGCGTGACGCTCTCCGACGCCCGCGCCACGGCGACCTGCCGCGAGTTCCGCTTCGAGCACCCCGAGCAGACCGGCCGGCTCGTCGGAACCGACGCCGACCCGGCGCGCCTGGAGATGGACGACGGACGCGTGGTCGTCTGCCCGACGTTCACCTTCGACCGCCCGGAGCGGACGGCGACGCTCCTCGGCGCCGGGCGGATGATCGACCCGACCGGCGGGTCCGTCAGCGGCGAGCGAACCTCCACGACCGCGTCGGCGACCGGCCCGACCGCCGACGAGATATCCTGGTCGCAGCGGGTGATCGCGCGCTTCGGCGTCGTCGACTCGACGGACGGGCGGACCCGCGAGATCCTGCGAAGCGCCCGGTTCGTCGGCGACGTCCGGGCCGGGCGGTCCGGCTCGGAGGACTTCATCCACAGCGACGAGCTGAAGGTGTGGATGTCCGAGCCCGACGATGCGGGCGCGTCCGACCTGACGCGCGCCCTGGCGACCGGAAACGTCTCCGCGCGCCAGCGCGGGATGACCATCCGGGCCGACCGCCGGGTGGAGCTGACCTTCTCGCCCGCGCCCGAGGACGCCGACGACGACGCGCCCGTACCGACCGAGCTGACGGCCGAGGGAAACGTGCGAGTGACCGACGACCGCGGCGAAACGCCCCTGACCGCCGAGTGCGACCGGCTCGTCAGCGACCTGGTCGCGCGCGAGGCGACGCTGACGGGCGACCCGGCCGTCGTGACGCAGGGCCCGAACCGCATGACCGGCCCGCAGATCATCCTCAGTGAGGAAGGCGAAGTCGTGCAGGTCGACGGCGCCGGGGCGCTGGCGTTCGTCACGCGGCGGGGCATCAACGGGCGGGAGCTCGAAGAGCCCCGCGACGTGGACGTGCGATGGGACCGGGCGATGACCTACCGGGGCGCCGAGAACACGGCCGTCTTCACCGGAGGCGTCGCTCTCGACAGCCTCACCGAGCACCTGACCTGCGACGCGATGACGCTGTGGTTCGAGCAGGCGCCGGCGACGCAGACCGCCCCGGCCGCAACGTCCGACGCGATGGGCTTCGAGATGGAGCGGTTCAACCGCCGGCGGATCAGCTCGATCCGGACGCGCGGCGACGTGGAGCTTTCCAGCGTCCGCGAGGACGAGGGCGGGGCGATGCAGCGGCGGCTGAAGCTGTGGGGCGACGACGTGGTCTTCACGCCGGCGCGCGAGGAGGTCCGCTGCAAGGGGCCGGGGCGCTTCCTGGCCGAGGATTACCGCGCGCCGAAGCCCGACGCCGCGACGGGCGGGAGCGACGACCCGATGGGCGGGAACATCACACGCCCCAGTCAGTCGGCGTTCGAGTGGAGCAAGTCGATGGTCCTGCGCCAGGACGAGCGGCGTGTCGAGCTGACCGGCGACGTCGGCATGGTGCACCGCAGCGGCGCGAAGGTGGACGTGCCGGAGGGGCTGAGCGTGCCCGCCTGGCCGCAGCTGCCGGCGGGTCGCCTGACCGTGCTCCGGTGCGACGAGATGGCGGTGACGTTCGCGGCGCCGGAGGACGCCGAGGCGGAGACGGCGGGCGACGACCTGATCGCGGGCGGCCCGCGGATCGGTCCGCTCGAGCGGTTCAGCGCCGGCGGCGGCGTGAACCT
>CAZADC010000558.1:0-2185 GCA_964483755.1 uncultured Planctomycetaceae bacterium
ACACCGCCGAGTGGGGCGACCTGCACGTCGGACCGCAGATCGTCGACGACCACGTCAAAGAGAACATGACCAAGGCCCTCGCTCGCATCCGGGACGGAAGCTTCGCCCGCGAGTGGCTCGAGGAGTGCAAGGCCGGCAAGCCCAACTTCAGGAAGCTCTATCAGGCCGACAAGGATCACGGCATCGAGGTCATCGGCCGCCGGCTCCGCGAAATGTTCTCCTGGATGGACGCCAAGGAGCCCCCGGAAGAGGAGTAGCGGAAGGGCGCGCGGCTTGGCGCCATGTTTCCCTTGGGAAACATGCTCGTTCCGAGCCGAAGAGTGCGTGGCTTGCTAAACACCACGTCCCTCCGGCCAACGGTCGACATTGGAACATGCTTCCTGAAGGAAGTATGGGATCGGTGCATCGATGGGTTCGTACATCGACGGCGTTCGAGACGGCGTGCTGGACTGGCTGGAAGCCGTGCCGTATCCGGACGAGGGATGGGGTCGCTGGCCTTATCACGCCCGCATGATGCGCCCCTATGCCCTGCAGGCGTCGGGGCTGGCGATCTATATCCTGCACGTGCTCGGGCGGCTGGACGCCGTCGCCCCGTCGCTCCGGGCGCAGGCGGTCGCCTTCTTCCGCTCCTGCCAGGATCCGCACGACCGCCTGTTCAAGGACCCGCTGGAAGACGAAAGCTGCCGTGCGGGATCGCATACGTGGGAGCAGATCTGGGGCCAGCGGAACGGCGCGACGGTCCGGGCGCTGGACCTGCTCGGCGCCGAGCCGGTCCATCCCTTTGCCGAGACGCAGTTTGCTGATCTCGGGTCGGTCGACCCGAGGAGCTGGACGCTCGATCAGATCGACTGGCGAAACCCCTGGGCCCACGGCGAGTCGTGGTACCGGGCGCTGCGGGCCTTCTGGCAGGGGCTCGACGAGGACGAGCGATCGGCCGATCATCCGGTGGTGGCCGAGGCTGTCCGCGCCGTCGAGGAGGAGATTCTGGACCCCGACACCGGCATGCCCAGCCGGCGCATGGACGATCCCGATCCGTCACGGGCGATGGCGGGCCTGTTCAAGGTGATGTTCGTGTACCTCATGATCGGTCGGGCGGTGCCGCACGCCGAACGGGCGATCGACTTCACGCTGAACCTCCAGCATGCCGACGGGGAGTTCGGGTTCCGGCGGAACATGTGCATCAACTACGACGCCGCGTGGGTCCTGCACAAGCTCGACATCCAGCTCGGCGGGATCCATCGCCACGACGACATCGCCGCCGCCGGGCGCGCGCTGGCGGAGATGCTCCTGCGCGAGTACCGCAAGAGCGACGGCGCCTTCGCGTTCCACGGCGACCGATGTCAGCGGAACCACCATTCGATCCGCCTGTCGGACGAGAGCTACCCCATCGGGGACATGCTGGGAACCTCGATGTCGCTCAATTGCCTGACCTGTGCCGACGAGTGGCAGGACGGGTGACTTGCCCGGCGCCGAGTTGACGGCCCTGAAGGAAGCATGGCGCCGCGCCGTCAGAAGCCCGACAGCAGCTCCAGCAGGACCGGCAGCGTGACCGACAGCATCACCGCCGGCGACAGCGCCGTCAGGACGCCCGCCACGATCAGGTTCGTGCGGTACGCCCGCGGCTCGCCGGGCGGCTCGCGGCGGGCGGCCAGGATCGCCCGCACCCCGAGATACACCACGAACGGGACCAGCGGCATGACCGCCAGCGCGAAGACCGACAGCGTCGCTGCACTGCCCGCGTAGCGGTCCGCCTCGGGGCGGTCGTCGGCGGCCGGTCGGGGCGACGGGAGCGACGCGAGCACCTCCCGCGCCCGCCCCGCCTGGTCGGCGGGCACGAGCAGGCGGACGCCCCGCGGATTGACGGCCGGGCCCATGTAGGCCAGCGTGTTCGTCGTCCGCTCGCCGGGGATCATCACGTCGATCTCCTCGCCGGCAAGGCGCGAACGAAGCACGTCGGCCTGGTCCAGCGCGGCGACCCGCGCGACCTCCACCATGTCCCGATGCTCCGCCGGCTCGCCGCGCCCGGCCGCATCCGGACCGTCCGCCGGGCCCCGCTGCTCCGCCGCATCTCGATGTTCCGCGTCCATCGTCGGCTCCGTGCTCACGCGACTGCCCCGGCCGCTGCCCACCATTGTCCACGCCGAAGACCGCGACTCCGCGATCGCAAGGATGAAAAGGGCTTTAC
>CAZADC010000559.1:0-2177 GCA_964483755.1 uncultured Planctomycetaceae bacterium
CGCAGGTCTCGGGGGCGGCCGCAGCCAGAAGGGCAGCATTGGTGAGCATGCCCAGCGTCAGCAACACGACCTCGCCCGGATGCTCGCGAATGGTCCGCCTCATCAGGTCCAGCGCCTCCCCGCGCCTGTAAGCTCGCCTGGCGCCGTAGCGGTCCGCGACGCCCGACTGGTTCAGCCGGTGGTGGGGCCAGTAGCGATTGGGAAACAGCGGTTCGTCGGCTCCGGCGGCGATGGGAATCTCCGGGTGGCCGAAATGTCGACAGATCGCCTCGACGATGCGGGCGCGTTCCGTCGCGTCTCGGCCGACCGTCGTCACTCCCACCACCTCACAACCGGTGTGGCGGAGCAGGTACGCCAGGCAGACGGCGTCGTCTGCGTCCGTGCCGATGTCGGTATCAACAAGAACTTTCAGTTTGCCCATAGTGCCGCCATGTCCCAAGAGGAACGTGGTCCGTCGCCGCGGTCAACGATGCCGTTGGCGAGCGCAGCGGAGCGACTCCAGGCACGCATACGGGGCGTCGCTGTACAGGGGCGCCATGTCCTCGTAGCCGTACCAGTGCAGGTCGCTGCCGCCAGTGAACGCGCAGCCGGTTTCCTCCACCACCTCCAGCAACATCCGCCGGTACTCCGGAACATTCCGGGGATGGTAGACCTCGATTCCGTCGATGTACCCGTCCAGCCAGCGAAGCAGGCAATCGCGATCGGCCCGGGCCGGATGGGCAAGGATAACCACCGCGCCGGCGCGATGCAGCGTATCGCACGCTTCGCGGACATTCGGCCAGATCACGTGTTCGGCCGGCGGGTAGGTCAGGCCAAGGACGCGCATCGCCGTCTCGGGCGGGTGCTCGCCCGGTCGGCCCAGGCCGCACTGCTGGAGCATCTGTCCCAAGGGCATCGGACAGTTGAACGCTTGCTTCCAGACGTCGCCGGCCCCCCATTCCCGGCGGACGTGCTCGCGCACATCCTCCTCGTCAAAGTCGATAACACCTTCCGACCGGAGACGGTGGAAGCCGCGCCGGAGGCTCTCGGTCTGCCCCTGATGAGCCCGCCCCAGCATGCGCTCCAGCCCGGCCGTGCGATCGAGGTAGTAGCCGAGGATGTGCATGTAGGGCTGGAACCGCAGTTCGGGCTCGTCAACGCGGGTGGAGACTTCCACCGCCGGCACGAACTCGATGCCCACCTCGGCGGCTGCTTGGGCGGCGGCATCCTGAGAGGCAAGCGTATCGTGCTCGGCCAAGGCGAAAGCACTGAATCCGGCGTCCTTGAGAGCGCGGGCAATATCGGCGGGCTTGCCCGTCGCGCCGTTCGACGCGGAAGAATGGCAGTGAAGGTCCACGCGGCCCTGTGCATCATTCATCTTGTTCTCCGTGCAGTCCTCCACGATCCGCTCTTCACTGACGCTCGTGTTCGCCTGGCGGCGCCGGGCTCTTACCAGCCTGCGCACGCGCGGAAATGCATGGCGATTCTGTGGCTCTACAGCCTCTGCTCGGCCGCTGGTTCCGTCACTCCAGCCACCAATGCAGAACGTTCGTTCGGGACTGCATGTAGGCGTGTGAGGCCTGTATGAGAAGGCGCCTTCGGCCCTCGGCCTCCAGCGATCCCACCACAATGCTGTTGGAATATGCGCCATCGCCGGCCGTCTTCATGCAGAGGTAGCGGCCGGCATCCCAGTCGATGCCGTTGCGAGAGGTATAGAGTACCAGATGACCGGCGCCTTCGCCGTTGTTCCCGCTGCGTCCGTGAAGGACAAAGCCATTCCGGAACGCCTTGAGCTGCGGATTCCGTATCTTCTTCGCGAAAAATGCCGTACGGACCGGCCCCCAGGTCCGGCCCTCATCATGGCTGATCGAGTAGTCCAGACGCTGCTCGTCGTTGCGATTGTACGCGTAGACGATCAGGCTGTCGTCGGGAAGGAACTCCATGGCCCCGTAGCAGCGGCTGGGGGCATCAAAGGGCAAGACGCTGCGTCGCGAAAAGCTCCTGCCGTGATCCGCGCTGACGTGCAGGGAGTAGCTCTTCGACCGCAGGAGGACAAGAATGACCTCGCCCCGCAGCCTTGCATCGAAGACCCGTCCTCTCTCGTCCCCCAGGGGGCGAGCGTCCATCCAGGTGCGGCCGCCATCGAGGCTGCGAAGGAAGGTCGGGACCCATGGGGGGCCCCAATCGGTGTCCTGGGA
>CAZADC010000560.1:0-2166 GCA_964483755.1 uncultured Planctomycetaceae bacterium
GGGACGCGGCGTGCTGCCGATCGACGGCGTCGACCACGACGTAGCGGCCGGCGACGTGGTCATCGTCGAGGCGGGCGAGGACCACCACACCCGCAGCAGCGCCGACGACCCGCTCGTCGCCGCCTGGTGGCTGGTGGAGAAAGGTGAGACATGAACTGGCACGAGCTGACGGCGCCGCGCCTGGTTGAGGCGATTCGCGAGACGGGCGGCGTGTGCATGGTCCCCGTCTCGGTCATCGAGAGGCACGGCGACCACCTGCCGCTGGGCACGGACATGCTGTGGGGACAGGCGGTGGCGGAAGCAGCGGCCAAGATCGAGCCGGCGCTTGTCTTCCCGCCGTACTGGTTCGGGCAGATTCACGAGGCCCGCCACCAGCCGGGCACGATCGCCCTGCCGCGGCGCCTGCTGCTGGACGTGCTCGAAGCGGTCTGCGACGAGATCGCCCGCAACGGGTGCCGCAGGATCGTCCTGCTCAACGCCCACGGCGGCAACGAGGCGATGCTGCCCTACTTCGCACAGTGCACGCTCGAATCCGAGCGGGACTACGTCGTGCACGTCATCCGCCTCGGAGACAAGTCGGCCGGGGACGACGAGCGCTGGCGAGAGCTCAAGGAGACCGACGTCGACGCCCACGCCGGCGAGGCCGAGACCAGCCGCATCCTCGCCGTCCGCGAGGAGCTGGTGGAGACGGACCGCCTGGGCGACGACCCGTCGGCCGGTCAACCGCTCGGACGCCTCGCCCATCTCGCGGGCGGGTACACGGGCATCGACTGGTACGCGGACTTCCCCGACCACTACGCCGGCGACGGCCGGGCGGGCGCCAAGGAAAAGGGCGAGCTCCTGCTGGAGATCGAGTCGCAGAAGGTCGCCGACATTCTCCGTTCGATCAAGCGGTCGGACGAGCCGGCCCGCCTCACTCGCGAGTTCTACACTCGCGCCCGGGATCCGATGGGCGAGTAGGCCGGTCTGACGCGGCGGCCCGGGAAGGTCGCGGCGCTGGCGATCCGGCAGTCCGGCGCTCCTGGCGGGAGACGCCCGCCCTACTTCGCGTGCTTCCGGGCGTCCTTCTCGGCCTGGCGGAACAGCGTCATGTTGTCCTGCAGGCGCGACGGGCGGTTCCGCGCCAGCCACATCGTCTTGAAGTCGCCCGCGAGGCGACGCATGTCGTCGGCGAGGCCGATCAGGTAGCCCGCATCGACCGGTTTGCCGTCGCGGATGTCCTTCGCCAGCAGCGCCCGCTGGGCGGCGAGGACGTCCATCCGCGCGGCCATCGCGTACTCGCGGAGCGTCCGCTTCTCGAACTCGTCGAGCCGGTTGTGCGGCTCCGGCCAGATGCCGGGGTCCTCGAGCTGGGAGATGACCTTCCGCAGTCCGGGGCGCGTGCAGCGGTCGATCCAGGTCCTGTTCTCCGGATCGGGAGATTCGATCGGCTCAATGAGCGCGAAGTAGGTCGCGCCGGCGTTGCCCCAGTCGGCGCCGCAGGTCTCGTAGACCATCCCGAGATCGGCAACGGCGCGGGCAAGCCGGTCGTCGTCCTGCTCGAACACCTGCCGGCAGTATCGCTTCGTGAAGTCCCGGTCGCGGACGCCCTCCCCGTGCCACGACTGGGCGGCCCCGTAGGCGAACCCGTGCATGCACACGCCGAGGAACTGGCGGTGTCCGTTGTCGCCCCAGTTGGTGTTAAGCAGCCCCTCCGCGCCGTGCTTTCGCCCCTCGGCGGCGAAATTGGCGATGTTGCCCATCGCGTTGGCGAGGCGCGTGCCGTGCGTGTTCCATCCGCTCGTGCCGGGGCAGACCACCAGCGGCATCCCCGCCTTGGCGATCTCCTTCGTCCGCGGGATGCGGGCGCCCTCGGCGTTGTAGTCCCAGTTGCACATGACCACGTCGTCGGGCAGCTCGTCGAGCAGCTCGGGGTGCTCCAGGACGATGTCCGCCCACACGTTCATCCGCTTGCCGTGGGCGGCGAGGAGCTTGTGAAGCTTCAGCAGGAACTCCAGGTACACGCGCCCGACGCCCACCTTGTCCGCGCGCTTCCCGCTCCGGCCGCGCCCGAGCTCCCACGTCTCGTCGCACGAGGCGTTGAAGAGCGGCGAGGAGTACGCGGGCAGGCACTCGGCGTAGAGGTCGTCGAGCAGCTCGTACGTCCGCGGGTCGACCGGGTTGAGC
>CAZADC010000561.1:0-2162 GCA_964483755.1 uncultured Planctomycetaceae bacterium
AGTGCTGGCGGACCTTGGCCCGCAGTCGGTCGCGGGCCTGCCGGTCCGGGTGGGCGTCCTGGGCCGTGGGCCGCGACTGATTCACGACCCACGGCAGAAGCGCGCGGATGACGGCGGCGATGAGGGTGGCCAGCCACTTCATGCGACTTCGCCTTCGGCTTCGCCGTGACTGGCGCGGCCTGTCGGGGCGTAGCGCAGCGAAGCCCGATCCAAGTTGCCCGACGCCTCCAGCTCGGCGTGGACGATCTGGATGCCCTCGCGAAGCTCGGCGCGGACCTTCGCGTCGGCGGCCTTGCCGCGGGCCTGCTCGTACACCTGCGTCACGTAGCGAAGCGCCGCGTCGAGGCGGTTCATCGCCCGGTTCGGCGTATCGTCGGGGATCTGCTTCTCGGCCCACTTGACGGCCGCGATGATCGTCCCCTCGAACGGCTGCCACGCCGGCTTGGCCGCGTACAGCCGGTTGAGCAGCCACAGCAGCCCGCCGGCGAGCACCGCGATGACGGCGGGGCTGTTGAGCACATCCCAGATGACCTTCCAGATTCCGCTGAAGTCCATTTCACACACCTTTCCCGGCTTCGCCCGAGGGCTTCGCCGTGGTAAACCGGGCCTCGATGGCCTCTCTTAGAAGCTTCAAATCCTGCCTGTCGGCGATCCGTCGCCGACGTTCCTCTCTTGCGTGCGGATCGAAGTCGCTCGGCCGAAGCGCCCGGCCCTTCTTCGGGTCGCGATGGGCGTTGGCGATCAGGGCACACAGCATCGAGGTATGCGCCCAACGCTGGCGGCCGAGCCCTTCGGCCATCCACAGCAGCTGCCGCAGCGTCAGGGGGCGCGGATCGACGCCGACGCTTCCGGCGATCCGCCAGACATCGCCCCATGGTTCGGCGCGCTCACCACTTCGTGCACCGCCTGTTCCACGTCGATCCCGTCGATCCGTGTCTCGATCGCGGCCACGGCTTTCTCGATCAGGGCCATCTGCTTGGCGACCGCCTTGGCCCGGTCGGTGCGGCCGCGGCTCCGGAAAAAATCCACCAGCTCCTCGTAGAACGCCTCCTGGGCGGCCAGGAGCGTCCTCCCGTCAAACGCGGCGCGCACGTCGTCGTCGGTAACCCCGTGCGCCTCGAACTGACCCTCCAGCATCACGCAGAGCACCTTGCCGAGGAGCATCTCGTCGGTGCCCAGGCGCGTCAGCAGCGGCGGGTCACCGGACTCGGGGGCGAGCAGATCCGCGCCCAACCGATCCTTGACGGCCATGGCGGTGGCCAGGTTGAGCGTCAGCGTCCAGCTGCGCCCGGCGGCGTCAGTGAAGGTTTTCATCAACGATTCCTTTCGCGGTTGTCCTGGGATCGTTCAGGATGTACAATGTACGTGTACATCATTCGGGAGCGTGTCATGCGAACACTCAGCGTCAAGGAAGTACGCAAACAGCTCAGCGAGGTCCTCCGGGACGCCGAGGGCGGCGATTCGACGCTCATTACCCGCTACGGCACGCCCATTGCGCAGATCACGCCGGTGCGCAAAGAGCGACAGCCGTTCCCCGACCTGTCGGCATTCCGCGACTCCGTCGACTCGCGGGGTGAGTCTCTCAGCGACACCCTTCGCGAAATGCGAGATGAGGAACGGTATTGAGGGTCTACATCGACACGAGCGTGCTGACGGCGGCGTACTGTCCGGAAAAGGGCAGCGCCCGCGCTGAACAGGCGCTGCGCGAGTCGGCGCCGATGATCTCCAGCCTGACGCGGCTGGAGTTCAGTTCGGCGGTGGCCAAGAAGCTGCGGGCGAAGACGCTGCCGCGGGCCGACGCGACCCGTATCGTCACCCAGTTCCAGGAGCACATCCGCGACGGAATCTTCGAGCTCGCGCCCGTTCGTGAATCCCATTACGCCCTCGCCTGCGACTGGATGGACTCGTTCGTCACCGCCCTGCGAACGCTGGACGCCCTGCATCTCGCGCTGGCCTTCTCCAACGAGGTGCCGCTCGTGACGGCCGACAGCGTCCTGGCCAAGTCCGCCCGGACGTTGGGCATCACCGTCCAGCGGCTCTGAGAGACCGGCTCGGGTATCGCCGTTCATCTGCAACGCTCTCCTTACAGCCGGATGACGGCCATCGCGGTGGCCAGGTTGAGCGTCAGCGTCCAGTTGCGCCCGGCGGCGTCAGCGAACGTC
>CAZADC010000562.1:0-2153 GCA_964483755.1 uncultured Planctomycetaceae bacterium
GTCATCGACCGGCTGACGCGGTTCTACCGGGAACGCAAGGTCCAGCCCTATGCGCCCTACGAAGCGTCGCGCCTTGCCGGCGAGGAGATGGACGAAGCCCGCCGCCGGCTCGGCGACGGACTCACCGTGTGTCGTGTCAGGCTGTGGTCAGGCGCTTCTTCGGCTTCTGCACCGACGTATCGCGAGTTCGGCGCAGCCCACGAGCGTGGCGGGCTCCGGGACGGTCAGGTCGGCCGTCAGAGCGTCCACGCCCATCTTGTTCCCGCTGCCACCGTTGCTTGTGTAGAGGTACCCGACAGCCTCGATCTGTGTCAGCGACCCGCGACGTCAGAGGTCAGCGAGCCCGGGATGAGGCCCCCGTCGCCTTCGGCGATGTCGTACAGCGCCCACGACTCGGCCGACGGGTCGATGCTCGCGTCGTTGCCGAAGGTCGTCTGCGAGAGATAAAAGTCGCCGCCGCTCTGAACCAGGAATCGGCCGGACGCGCTGAAGGTGTCCGATCCGACCAGGGAGATGTCGATGCTGTCGCCGGCGGCCGCCCTGTCGTTCATGGCTCCATGGGGTGCTGCCCGCACCCGCCCCTGCTTCGGGCGACCGCCAGCGCCCCGCCGGCAGCGGGTCCGATATCGCTGTAGGCGCATGGCTGGTCACACAAGAGATCGGCGGGCGGCTGGGGATCCGCCCGCCGTGACACATGCAGTCTGTCGGCCGGAGACTACTTCCTGCGGCGAACGAGCGCCAGCGCGCCGATGCCGAGCAGCCCCAGCGTGGCCGGCTCGGGGATGCACCACGTGTCGATCACGAGCTGATCGACCATGATGTCGCCCTGGATGCGGAACGCTTCGTCGACCGGGTTCGGCTCGATCTCCCAGTAGTAGACGGACGTCTTCCAGTCGTTGCACCAGAGATTCTCGTCGATCAGCTCCGGGCCGTACGAGGCACTGGGGTCAAGATTGACCAGATGAGGCTCGTCGGGGTGCTGCTCGTCCGAAACGTGCCAGGTGATCTGCACCCAGACCATCTTGACGTCGTTCGGCGGCTCGTGGTTGTCCACGATCACGTCCATGTACCCCGACAGCGGCCAGATGCCCTCGCGAACGGAACCCCACGGGTCAGTCTCGAGCCAGTTGGGGTTGGTCGGGTCCGGCTCGACGTGAACGATCTGGGTGCTGGGCAGATAGCCGACCACGTAGGGCGGGCCGTTGTCGAGCGGGCCGGGTCCGTCGGGCGCGATGTTGTCCGGCTGGTCCGTTCCGAATTCCCACCACTGCAGCGTTGTTGAGACCTCGCCCCGCCACGGTGGCGGGATGACGTCGTCAGCCATCACCGGGCAGGCGGCAACCGCCACGGCGATCACAGCCATGAGTCCAATCTTCATGATCATCTCCTTTTCTCAGCGGCACTCGCTTTGAGATGTAAGGGCTCTCGTTCCGGCTCCGTAATCCGCACCAACCGTCCAGGCTGTGCACGAGGCCGCGCCTTCCACTCTCTCCCCCCCGGCGAGAGAGCCCAGGCCAATCGCCCTTAAGCTACCACGGAATCATGCTTTGTCAAGGAGAATTGATGGATTGTAAATGAGCGACGGCTGCGGTGCGCCGTACTGCCGGGCAGGCCGTTCCGAGATCCCGGCCGTCCGAAAGCGAAGGCCGCGACGGGACTCGCCGCGGCCTTCGAGATCGCCTCCGGAATGGTGCGCCGGGCTACTTCCGCAGCAGCTTGGCCGCCGTCTCGCCGCCGTTGATCAGGTGCTGCAGCGGTTGGGGGCGATCCACGCCCGGGCGGAAGGCGGGCTTCTCGACCCACGGGTCCACCGACAGGACGTTCGTCATGTCCATCCAGTGCTGCAGGCGGGCGGGCTTGAGGTTCCACGTCATGTGGAAGTGATTGGCCGGGGCGTACTGCTTGTACTCGGGCATGGTGGCGTACTTCGGCACGACCCACGTGTGAGGCCAGGTGGGCGTGGACGTGTTCGCCACCGCCCTGGCGAGCTTGGCGGGCATGGAGGTGGTCTCCGCCTCGTCCCAGACCATCGCGAAGCGATCGCTGTCGTAGGCGTACGCCAGGCGGGCGGCGATGCCCTCGACGCCGGCCGGCGTCATGAAGGTCACGCTGTTGCCGCCGCCGGGGAAGTAGAACTCGTCGGCCAGGGGCAT
>CAZADC010000563.1:0-2148 GCA_964483755.1 uncultured Planctomycetaceae bacterium
GTCGAGTCGAACCCGGAGACCTTCATCTTGATCGCCTTGCCGCCGGGCCCGTTCGGCCAGACGCTGACCATCGGCAGGTCCTTGGCGCGGCGGATCGGGTTGAACCACCCGTCGGGAAGCTGGGGGGCGGGCGGCTCGGGCGTTTCGCGAACGAAGAACATCACCGACGGGGCGATCTGCCTGCCGTCCGAGGTCCGGCCCTTCATGGTCTCCATCCCGACGGACCGGGCGAGCTGTCCGTCGCCGGTGCAGTCGACGAAGACGCTTGCCTGCAGGGCCGCCGGCCCGGAGGCGCCGGCCAGCGTCGCCTCCACGACGCGTCGCCGGCCGTCATCGGCCGGTTCCATGGCGGCCGCGACGAAGCGGGTGTGCAGGAGGCAGGTCACGCCGTGGCGGTCCAGCAGTTCCTGGAGGATGACGGCGAGCACCTCGTGGTCGAACACGCGGTTCATCCGCTCGAAGTGTCGGTACGGACCGGGGTAGTCGGCGACGGCGTTCCACTCCGTCTGCATGGCGAGGATCTCGTCGAAGATCGCGCCCTGTCCGTCCGTTTCGCCGGACCAGTTGCCCACGCCGCCGACGGTCGCGTTGCCGCCGGTGACGGCGAACCGCTCGACGAGCGCGACCGACGCGCCTTCCCGCGCCGCGGCGCAGGCGGCCGACACGCCGGCCATCCCGCCGCCGATGACGGCGACGTCAGCGTGATGCGTTTCCGGTGAAAGCAAGCAGTCGTTCATCCCTGGTCCTTCGTCAAGCCTTGCCGTTGGCCTTCGTCAGGCCGCTACGGTGACGGTCCGTGCCGGTTCGCGCGAAGGCGAATCGTCCTGATCACCGGGGGGTCATCCTACAGCGACCGGCCGGAGCCGTCACGGGGCGATCCGTCGGTTTTCGGCAGTCCTGTTGGTCCTGACGCTATCGGATCGTAGGGTACAGTCGGGCGAGGGCTCTGCCTGAGCAGACAGCCCTGGTCCCCTTCACGCGCCGCCTCCGAAGCGGACGGTTTCGTAGCTGCTTCGCTGTTCCGTTCGGAGGTGTCGGATGCGCTCGGCTGTTCCTCACGTCTGTCGGATCGAAACGCTGGAACCCCGCCTGCTTCTCAGCGGTACGCCGCTTGTCGACGCCTTCGACGACGCGACGCCGCTCGACTACGCCCCTGCCGAGCAGGTTGCCGTCAGCGGAACCGTCTCCGAGGGGTCGGGACGCATGTACCGCTTCACCCCCGAGACCAAAGGGCGCGTCCGCGTGGATCTCGTCGCGCAGGACGGTCCGCTGGACCCCCGCCTGGTCGCTTACAAGAAGCCCAGGTCCGGCAAGACCCTCGACTCCAACGAGGACGCATCGGCGGGGACGGACGCGGCCCGCCTGACCTTCAAGGTCAAGCCGAGCAAGACCTACTACGTCCTCGCCGGAGCGGCGGGCGGAGCGGGCGACTTCGAGATGACCCTGACCAGCCGACCGCGCGACGACCATGCCGGCGTCCGCGCCGCGGCCGAGATGCAGAAGTTCAAGTCCCGCAAGAACAAGACGAAGCTCAAGGGCAAGATCGACTTCCGCGGCGACGTGGACGTGCTGGCGATCGTCGCGCCGCAGACCGGGCGGCTTCGCACGCAGGCGAAGATCAAGGGCAAGAAGCGCAGTCCCCTGACCTGCGAAATGACCGTTCTTGACGCGGCCGGCAGCGTAGTGGTCGAGGACGGGGGCGACGGAAACCTCGACGCGGCCCTGACGGGCGGGCGGACGTATTACATCCGCATCGCGGGACAGGGCGAGGGCATCGGGAAGTACAAGCTCAAGGGCGTCCTCGACCCGCAGCCCGCCGGCCCGCCGATGCCCGACGACCCGGCGCCTCCGCCGACGCCGGACGACCCGGCCCCCGCTCCGCCCGAGGCGCAGGACAGCGTGACGGCCGAGGCGATCCAGGAAGATGGTCTGTACGTGCTCCGCGTGCTCGGCACCGACGACGCCGATGAGATCACCGTCCGCCGCTCGGGCGACCGGACAATCGTCCTCAGCGGCGAAGGGACCGATCGCATCGCCGGGAACTTCGACGCCGTGTGGGTTTACGGTTTCGCGGGGGACGACCTGCTGCGCGTCGAGAACTCGGTGGCGACGGACGTCGTCCTGTACGGCGGGGCGGGAGCGGATGAA
>CAZADC010000564.1:0-2135 GCA_964483755.1 uncultured Planctomycetaceae bacterium
CTCGCGTCGATTCCGGATCGTGTGCTCGTAGAACCGCTTCTGCCACACGCCCCGGTTGCCGCGACGCAGCTTCGACCCGCTCCGCTGCCCCTCATGGCCGCCACGGGCCAACCACGCTCGCGTGAAGCGTCGCTTGAACTGCTGGACGCGAATGGAGTAGTCCTGGGACGCATCGGGGACGCTGCACAGGATGTGCAGGTGGTCCGGCAGGAGCACCATCTCGTGAATCGTCAGCGGGTATTTCGCGAAGGTGGAGCGCATCGCGCTGCCCAGCAGCCCTCGAGCGGCCGCATCGCGGAAGAGCGGATACCGATCGTGCGTGACAATCGTCAGGAAGTACACGCCCCACGCGCGGTGGGATCGGCGGTATCGAGACATGCACGGATTCTACCTCGCACCCGTTCTTATATCGAAGGACGATCCATTGGTGCATAACAAGTTATGCACCCTACCAGCTGTCGGGCTCCCACGTGGCGATGAGCAGCTACCGCGTCCAGCCGACGGTGGCGATGGCCGGTCAGGCCGCCGGGGTGGCGGCCGCCCGATGCGCCGCGGACGGCCTGCAGCCGCGCGACGCCGACCCGGCCGCCGTCCGCGACGAATTGACCGGCGACGCGCAGGGCGTGTGCCTGGAGCCGCCGGAATAGCGACCGCTGCCCCTGCGGCCGCTACATCCCGTTTGCCTCCTCCCACGGCGCGACGAGCCTGTCGAGCAGCGCGTCGGTCGCCTCGCACCGCTTTCGGAGATCCTCCCAGCCGCGCCCCGCGTCGGGGTTCCAGACGCGCTCGCTCATGACGGGCGCCCGCGGCCGCAGTCCGGGCAGCTCCGTCTCGCCCGCCCGGCCCCAGGAGCACATCTGCCCGCCGATGATCCGCTCGGTCGGTTCGACGCTGCGCCAGCCGACCTTGTCGTAGTCGCGTCCGAACAGTCCGAACGTCCACAGGTCCCAGTCGTGGATCGTCCGCGGGTCCCGCTCGATAGCGCTCGTGAGATACAACGGCGTCCAGCAGGCGTTGATGACGTCGAAGCCCTGCTCGACCAGGCGTGCGGGCAGGCTGTACTTCATCTCGAATTCCATCACGATCACGTCCCGCGGAATCTCGAACCGTGTCCGCGGCGAGTGGCGGAAGCCCTCCCAGACGATCATCCGCCGTCCGTGCCCACGGACCACCTCGTTCATGCGGACGATGAACCGCCGATACAGCTCGCGAAAGCGGATCGCCTCGCGCTCGCCGTCCAGACCCAGCTCGGCCGACGTGCGGGCGAAATCCGCCGTCGCAAGCAGCGCCTTGCGGCGGACCTCGTCGGCACCGATGTGGAAGTACGGGGTCTCGCGGAACACGTCGCACATCTCACCGACGAGCGTGTCGAGCACGTCGATGACGCGCTCGTCGACGAAGTTCAGGACCGGGGGATTCTCCGGCGTCGCCAGCAGCTCCGGCATGGCCCGCGTCATCGCCGAGGCGTGCCCGGGCACGTCCAGCTCGGGCAGAATCCTCACGCCACGGACGCGGGCGAACTCCTCCAGGTCGCGCAGCTCCTCCAGCGTGTAGCGGCGGATGCCGCGCGTATTGGCCTCGCCCAGCTGCGGATACGCCAACGACGGGAAGGTGAACGCCTGGTCGTCGGTCAGGTGCAGGTGCAGATAGCGTATCTTGTACAGGCGGCAAAGGATCACGAGCTGCCGCAGGACGGCCGGGGCATGCCACTTCCGCGCAACGTCCACCATCACGCCCCGATACCCGCGGAACGGCTCGTCGCGGACGGTGATCCGCGGCACGCCCGGCCTGCCCTTCGCGTTCGCCGTCGTCGCCTGCAGGAGCGTCGCCGTCGCCATGGCCGCCGCGGCATAGCTGCCGCCGCGAAGATCGACACGGTCGGTGACGTCCAGCACGTACTGCTCTGCGCCGAGCGTGTTGTCGACCCGCAGCACGACGTCACCGGCCTTGCTCGCCTCGTCCACGCCCGCGGCAAGCGACACGTCCAGCGCCGCGTCGATCTCGTCGGCGACCAGCCGAGCGAGGGGCGCCAGCTCCGGTGTCGTCGCCACGATGCGCGCGTCAGGACGCACGGCGAGGGCGCCGGAGTGCGTTTCGACTTCCTTCGGCCAAGGGATCAGGTTCATGGGATACTC
>CAZADC010000565.1:0-2120 GCA_964483755.1 uncultured Planctomycetaceae bacterium
AGACGAACACGGAAAACAGCCTTTCTTCAACGGGCTGGTAGCCCTTGGCGTAACCGCCGTCGGCGCGCTCGATGCTCTTGACCCCGTACTCCCGGCACACGTCGTCCCAGATCAGCCGCTCCAGCCAGTCCAGGCTGTCGATGACGACCGTCTGGAAGTCGTGGTCCTCCGCGTACAGCGCCGAGAGGGCGGAGATGACCTCCCCGAATGTTCGAGCCAGCGGGAAGCTCGAGCAGTCGATCTGGTCCAGGCCGTCCTCGGTGGGCACGAAGATCGGCGCCGAGGCCTGTGCGGCGGTGGTCGATTTGCCGATGCCCTCGCTGCCGTAAAGCAGCAGCCTCGGCGGGGCATGGCGTCTTCCGGTGTGAATCCGTTCCATCAGCTTCATGTGCGTTCTCCTTCCTTGCAGGGGTTCGGTGGTCAATGGCAGGTGCGGGAGTCGAACCCGCATCCCGAGGCCTTTCTGCAAAAAGAGGCCCCGGTAGCCCGGGCCTGCCGAGATGCGCCCGGACGCCGAGAGGCTCATGCGGCCTTGAGCAGGCGGATCCGCTCGTAGCCGGTGGGCCAGTGGTCGCGGCGGCGACACCACCGCATGCGGGCGATGGCCGCCTCGTTGCCGCTTTGGGCCATCGCGAGCGCGTCGTCGCCGACGCGCCACACGCCGCAGCGGAAGGGCTCTTTCTTCTCGACGGCGATCAGGTGGACCGGCGCCTGCAGCCCGTCGAGCGCCTCGGCCAGGACGCTGCGATAGAAGGCCATCTGCGGGATGTAGCCGTAGCGGCGGGCGTCGGCCTCGAACCAGGTCAGGTCCTCGCAGGTCTTGAGATCGCAGATGCCGCGGTGGGGATGCGTCCAGTCGATCCGCGCCTGGCAGGGGGTGTCGCAGTAGGTGGCGCGGACCACGCCCTCCGAGCGGCCGTAGAGCAGCAGGTCGACCGCCTCGCTGTTGGTGCCCACGCCGCGAGCGAGCTGTTCGATCAGCTCGGCCTGTTCAAGAGAGAGGACCGGCTTGCCCTGCGCCTCGGCCCACTCGGCGAAGGCCTTGGTGTTCGACCCGTAGGGCTTGTCGGTGCGGGGATTGATCGGTCCGCCGACCGCGAAGGCGGCGTGGTAGACGTCGCGACCCTCGAGGACCCGGCAGTGGGCGGCCCGCCCGAGCAGGTAGGCCGTGGAGTCCTTCTCGCCGATCAGACCCAGGGCCTTGCGGCGATAGAGCAGCGGGCACTTGATGAAGTCCAGCAGCTGATGGCTGGAGAGGTACCGGTCGGCCTTGGCGTGGTACTCGTCGGCGGGCTCGACGTCCAGAATGCTCAAGTCGATGTTCACGTCCATGGTTGGCCTTTCCTTGTCGTCCGTGACAGGCGAATCGAGGGGGTCCCTACTTGTTACTTACCCCGCGCAAAGCCGAACTGGCGGAGAATGCGCCGGGAAGATAGGCATCGAGGCGTTTTTTCATGAAAAACCCCCTCAGACGGACGAGATGGTTGCACCGGAACGTCGAGCGGGGGATGCCCATCTCGCGGGCCGTTTCGGCCACCGAGAAGGTGGTCAGAAGTACTGCCGCCCGGCGGAGGTCTGCCGGCAGGTCGGCCAGGACGGCCTCGATGTCCAGCGCGAGCCGCCCGCGCTCGGCCGCCGGGCGCCGATGCTTGCCGGTGCGAAGGTCGTGTTCGTCCTGGCTGACGACGGCCAGCTGCGGATCGCCTCCCTCCTCGGCGTCGTCGATCCGGTCGTTGAGCGAGCCGGCCTCGCGGCGAGGGTCGCGCCGCTCGCTCTGGCGGTAGCGGATCAGGTTGCTGATCTTCCGCTCGACCAGGCGGGTGACGAACGTGGCGTACGTGGAGCGGGCCGGATCGAAGCGATCCAGTCGCGCGAGCAGGTCGGCGACCAGCTCCTGTTTGATGTCGTCCAGGTCATCGGGCGTGTAGCCGGCCGTGCCGATCAGCTCCTGGGCCTTGTGGTGGACCACATCGAGGGCGTAGTCGCTGAGGCCGACCTCCGTCGGGATCGCGGGCGGGGCGGTCATATTCCCGCCTCCTCGAGCGCGCGGTCCGCGGCGGCGAGCTGGCGCTGACGACGGCGGGCGGAGATCGGGCGGCGGCGCTTGAGATGAGCGGGGG
>CAZADC010000566.1:0-2105 GCA_964483755.1 uncultured Planctomycetaceae bacterium
CTTCACGACTTACGACGACAAGATGACCTTGACAGGGCTCACTTCATGGGAGACGCGACATGACGGCTGCGACGACCCGTATGGTCGATGAGCGGGGAAGGGTAACGCTCGGCAAGGAGTTCGCCGACCGGCTGGTCATTGTACGGCGGGTCGGGGACGGCGTGCTCCAGGTCGTGCTCGCCGAGGCCGTCCCGGCCCGCGAGAGCTGGCTGTACAAGAACCCCGAGGCGCTGGAGGCCGTGCTCGATGGGCTGGAGCAGGCGAAGTCCGGTCGGACCGGGAGCGGGCCGGATCTCGACGCCGCCGACGCGCTGGTGGAGAAGATGGAGGACTAGGGGGTGTTCGAGGCACGCTGGACTCGCCGGGCCGTCGAGCAGTACGACCGTCTCCGCCGGCAGGCGGACACGGCCTTGCAGTCTCGCCGAAAGAGCGGGAAGACGAAGTCCTCGCGTCAGGAGGGACTGTTCAGGCAGGTGCACAAGGCGATTCGGATGCTGTTGATCAACCCGCGGCATCCCGCGCTGAATACGCATGAGTACAGTTCCCTGACCAGTCCCTTTGACAAAAACGCCCGGGTCTTCGAGGCCTATGCTCAGAACGCGACGCCCGGCGCCTGGCGCGTCTTCTGGTGCTACGGGCCGGACAAGGGACAGATCACGATCATCGCGATCACACCGCACCCCTGACCGCGAGCGCCGCATGGCGGGGTCGGGTCTCGCGTCCGCGATCTCCGCCGATGTCCGCTGTTGGGTTCTGCCCGACGTTGTGCTAGGATGGGCCGGTTCGCTAGGGGCGCCCGTGCGGGCTGAGAAGACCCTTGGAACCTGATCAGCGAGCGCTTCGGCGTGAGCTGCGTAGGGAAGCGGACGGGATGACGAACGTCGCATTCCGGCCGCCTTCCACGGCGGCCGCTGTATTGCGCCGGCAAGGTGAACCATGAACGTCGAGGAAATCCGCGAGCGCGACCTTCCGCCGGACCTGGCGGAGGGCGTCCGCCGGCTTCAGCAGGAGGCGTTTCCGCAGACGCCGGAGTTCGCCCGCCAGCGCTGGTATCACACGCCGCCGGCGGACGACGATCTCTGGCTGATCGCCCGGGACGCCGACGGACCGGCCGCCAGCGTCCGCCTGATCACGCGCCAGGCCGCGACGGAATACGGACGGCCGATCGTCCTCGGCGGCGTGGCGAACGTGTGCTCGCACCCGGACCGCCGCGGCGCCGGGGCCGCCAGCGCGTGCATGAAGGCGGCGGCGAAGCGTATCGCCGAGCAGATGGACTTCGGGCTGCTGTTCTGCGGCCCGGAGGTGAGCGAATTCTACGCCCGCCTTGGCTGGCGGGACGTCAGCAACCCGCTGACGGTGCGGTACGCCGGCAAGCGTCCGCGGCGGCGGATCGAGCGGCATCCGGACGAGCAGGAGCACGCGATGATGCTTCCGGGACGCCGCCCCGCCGAGCAGTGGCCCGGCGGCACGATCGACCTCAAAGGTCCGGACTGGTAGGACGACATGACCCAATACGAACAGGCCGTCGCGGGGACGATCACGCCCGAGATGCGGCGGGTCGCCGAACGCGAGAACCGCACGCCGGAGTTCATCCGTGACGAGATCGCGGCCGGGCGGCTGGTGATCCCCGCCAACCGGCTGCACGTCGCCGGAACGGGCGACGCCGGCGTGAAGCTCGACCCGTGCGGCATCGGGCGCGCCCTGACGACGAAGATCAACGCGAACATCGGCGCGTCGCCGGTCAGCAGCTGCGAGGAGAAGGAGCTGCTCAAGCTCCACTGGGCGGTGGACGCCGGCGCCGACGCCGTGATGGACCTGTCCACCGGCGGCGACCTGGACGCCATCCGCGAGCACCTGATCGCCAACACCTCCGTTCCGCTGGGCACCGTGCCGATGTACTCGATGATCGTCGAGCGGGACGTCGAGGAGCTCACCTGCGACGACATCCTCGAGACCCTCCGCCGCCAGGCCGCCCAGGGCGTGGACTTCTTCACCATCCACGCCGGGCTGCTCCGCCGCCACCTGCCGCTCATCGAGAAGCGCACGATGGGCATCGTCTCGCGCGGCGGGAGCCTGCTGGCGCACTGGATGGTCCATCACGGCCG
>CAZADC010000567.1:0-2103 GCA_964483755.1 uncultured Planctomycetaceae bacterium
CGTGGTCGTAGATCAGCTCGCCCGTCTTCGCGTCGCGGCAGGTGAGCATGCCGTAGGTCGTCAGCATCTTGACCGTCCCGCCCTCGACGAGCGGGCTGACGATGTCGGGCAGGTCGAGCTCGGCCGTCCAGAGCACGTGGCTGTCGGTGACGTCGCCCGACCCGTCCGTCTCGATCGCCGAGAGCTGGGAGTAGGCGGTCACGGCGTACGCGACGCCGTCGACGCAGACCGGCGACGGGCCGACGTCGCCGCTGAGCACGTTCGCCCGCCAGAGCTCCTCGCCGTCGGACGGACGGTAAGAGATCACCCACGGACTCGACGTCGTGATGAACTGGGGGCCCGACGGCGTGCTCGCGACGATCGGCGACGACCAGGAGTTGACCACCTCCCGCCCCTTGATCCAGAGGATCTCGCCGGAAACCAGGTCGACCGCCGTCGCCTCCGACTTCATGGCGGCCGGGTCGCTGCCCTGGTCGTACTGGATCAGCGCCCTGCCCCGCCAGAGCGCCGGCGACGAGGCGTACCCGTACATGCTCTCGGGAACGCCGAGGTTCTTCGCCCAGAGCGGGCGCCCGTCGAGCGCGAAGGCGGCCGCGTCGCCGTTGGCGAAGATCGCCATCACTGCCCTGCCGTCGGTGACGGGCGTCGGCGCGGCGTACCCGGTGTCTTCCATGACCTCGGGCGGCTCGGCCGGGCTGTCCGGCGGGGCGACGGTCCGGCGCCAGAGCAGCTTTCCGGTGTCGGCGTGGTAGCAGTAGAGCTCGCGCCGCTCGGCCGACGCGCCGGTCACGAAGACCCGGTCGTCCCAGACGATCGGCGAGCTCTGTCCGCCAAGCGGGATCGGCTCGCTCGTCCAGAGGATGTTCTCGCCGGTCGGTCCGTTCCAGGAGGTGGGAACGTTCGTGTGGGCGGACACGCCCCGCCCCTCCGGGCCGCGGAAGCGGGGCCAGTTCAGGGCGACGACGTCGGGCGACGGCGGGGGAAGCTGCGTCGGGTCCGCCGCCGGCGCGGGAGCATCGGCGTCTGCGGGCGGTCCGGCGTCTCGCTCGGCGCGCAGCTCGGCCAGGCGGCGGGCTGCCCCCAGCGGGTCGGCCGACAGGAAGACCGCCCCCATCGCGGCGCCAAAAACGACCACCGCCATCGCCGCCATCGCGATGATCCGCCGGCGCGACGCCCGCCGCCAGGCGTCAGTGTCCCGCCGCCGCGGCTCGGGATGAGGCGAACTCCGCGCGGCGTCGACGGCGACCCTGCCGGCGATCAGCAGCACCAGAAGTCCGCCGAGCAGCATGAATTTGCCCCGGCGGAGGAACGCCGCGCGGTCGAAGAACTCCTCCCGCAGGCGCAGGTCCTCCCGTCGTAACTGCTCGCGCAGCTCCGGGTCCGCCCCGGCCGCCTTGGCGCGGGCCTTGACGTCCTGGAACTCCGGCGAATCCCACGGGTCGGCCTTGTCGTAGCGCAGCACCTCGTACGCCATCATTCCGGACACGACCAGGCAGAACGCCGCCGACACGGCCGCCGTCGAGGCGGCGACGGTGAAACGCGTCCGGGCTTTGCTGTTGTCAGGTTCCATGGCTAGCCTGGCCGTCGTGCGCGGTGTCCTGCCGAGGGCGCTGTTTCAAGCGCGGTGTCTTTCCCGCCTTCCAGCGCGGTGTCCTTCCTACGTTCAAGCGCTGTGTACAACTCCCGCCGCGTGGTGTGGCGTCTTCGTGGCGCGTGGCAAGCTACGCACTCTACCAACTCGGCAGCGCCGCTCTATCCGGCAGGTCGCTACGTCCCGGCGTCCGGCTTCGCGCGTCCGCGCTTCTCCCGCCGGCGCTTCTGCTCGACCGGACAGGCGGCGAAGCACCGCCCGCAGGAGACGCACAGCGAGCGGTTTGCGGTGTATTCGGTTCGCGTCCGTCGGACCGACGCGGCGACGAGCTTGCCGCCGATGCCCAGTCCGACCAGCCCGCCGAGGATCGCGCCGCCGAGCAGGAATGCGTCGATCTTCGCCTCGGCCCGGGCGACCAGCGATTCGACCGACTCGCCCGACCGCGCGAATGCCTCCGCCTCGTCGGAGCGGACCTCGGCGCCGGCGAGCTGCTCGCCCGTCACCCGCTCGGC
>CAZADC010000568.1:0-2102 GCA_964483755.1 uncultured Planctomycetaceae bacterium
AGTCCTCGTCGCCCGCGCACTGCACGGCGGCGCGCGCCGCCTGACCGGGCCGGAGTTCGACTTCGCGGATCAGCACAGCCGGAGGTCGATGCGGAATCCTGTCCAGCACGGAACGGAAGTCCAGAAGTCGCAGCCCATTCTTCGGATTCATCGACGGATCATCACTCCTGGTTATACGCGGCGATGTCGAAGGTCCCCGAACCACTGACACAGCAGACGATCACTTCCTCACGTCCGGCCTGATCCGCCTCCGCGGCGATGTGCATCGAGCCGCACAGGGCGTGACAGCTCTCCGGGGCGGGCAGCAGCCCTTCGAGGCGGCTGACGAGTCGGCCTGTCTCGAGAATCTCGCGTTCTTCGTACGCGCGCACTTCCATGTATCCCGCATGGCGCAGGGCTCCGATCATGGGCGAACCGTTGTGCTGCCTCAATCCGCCGGTATGAACGGGAGGAGGCACGAAATCACGCCCGAGCGTGTAGGACTTGACAAGCGGCGTAAGCCCCGCCGCGTCCCCGTGGTCCCAGGCGTACCTGCCGCGGGTCAGTCGCGGGATGGCGGCGGATTCGCAGCCCACCATCCGCACGGGCATGCCATAGCCTGCCGGTCCGTAGACCTGGGGCAGAACGAACCCGGCGAAATTGCTGCCGCCACCCACGCACGCCACCAGGGCGGTCGGCGTTTCGTCCAGGCGCCTCATCTGGGCGAAGGCCTCCAGCCCGATGACCGACTGGTGCACGTACACAAACGGAAAATTGCTGCCGGCAGCGTACGCGCATCGGTCGTGGGCAAGGACGTACTCGATCGCGTCGCTGATCGCTGTCCCGATCGATCCGGGATGGGCGGAGTCGCCTTCCAACAGGCGTGTGCCTGACCGGGTGAAGCGACTGGGGGAGCTGTGCACCTCCGTGCCGAACAGCTCCATGTTGCGCCGCCGGTCCGCCTTCTGTTCGTAGGAGCACCGCGCCATGAAAACCACGCACCCCAGGCTGTTCAGCGCGCACGCGGCGCTCAGCGCCAGACCCCACTGCCCGGCGCCCGTTTCGGTCACGACCGTGTCGAACCCCTCGATCCGGGCCTGCCTCGCCTGCGCCAGCGCCGTGTTGAGCTTGAAGCTCCCCGTGGGTATCACGTCCTCGCGCTTCAGGTAGATCCGCGATCGGGTCCCCAGATGCTCTTCCAGGCGGCGCGCCCTTGTCAGCGGCGTCGGTCGCCCGCTGCGGCGATACAGGTCCTGGAGATCGGCGGGTATGGAATGCATGGTCTCCGTGGACTCGTTCAGCTCGCAACACCCTCCGGGCAGGAGGCGACGCAGGCGTTCCACCTCCTGACCATGCTTCGTGCCTTTCGGCGCCGGCACGGCAACGGGGAGCGAAGGCTTCACGTTGCACCAGGAGGTTATCGGCGCGATCACGGACATCACCAGGTCTCCTCGAGTTCGGCGACTTCGTTCGTCCCGATCGCTCGGCGCCGCTTCTTCCCGCCGGGCGTGCGAACCGTCGCGACCCATTCGATCCGGCGCGGGACCATGTGCCGGGGCAACGACCGCGCGATCGCCGCCCTCAACGCGCCTGTCGTCAGCGAAGACAGCGGGCTCTTTACCACCTGCGCGCATGCGGCCTGTCCCCGCTGATCGTCGCCGATGCCGAAAACGAGAGCGTCCTCGACGCCCGGAACGGACTGAAGTACGGCCTCGATACGACGCGCGGTCACGCGCATCCCGCTCACCCGGATCATCTCCCCGTCGCGGGCGATCAGGCTCCACCCGCCGTCGGGTTCCACTCGCGCCACGTCTGCCGTTCGGAACGGCCCGGCCTGCGGCGTCCGGGAGGTCGTGCCGTCGCCCGCAAGATAGCCGAGCATGAGTTTTCCGCCGTTCACCCAGACGTAACCTTCGCGCCCGGCGGGACAGGGCCTCCCCTCTGAATCCGCAATCGTCACTTCCGCAGAATCCAGCACGGTCATCCGCTCGCCGAGCTCCGGGCGCCGGAGGGATATCCCGTTGGTCTCCGTGCTGCCGTAACTGTCAATGACCGGCACGCCGCATCGTGCGATCATGCCGCGACTGCAGGATGCCGGCAGCACGTCGCCGGACGACATCGCC
>CAZADC010000569.1:0-2097 GCA_964483755.1 uncultured Planctomycetaceae bacterium
GAATCCAGCGCGCGGTGGTCATACGCCTCCATCCGAATCCGTATCTTGTCATGAACCATGAAACGTCTCTCCAGATCGCGTGCGCACCGCCTGACCGGTGGGGGGTGCAGAGTCTTACCAGAATAAGAAATCAGGCGGCCATGTCAATCGCACTTACCGGTTTTTTCCGGGTTTTTTCGCAACCTTCCGCCGCACGGCGCCTCGGCGGGTCGTTCAGACGTAGCTGAGCAGGTGCTCGGCCACGTGCGCCGGCACCGGCGCGTACGAATGCGGCTCCATCGTGCTCGTCGCCCGCCCCTGCGTCAGCGAGCGGAGCTGCGTGGAATATCCGAACATCTCCGCCAGCGGGACCTCCGCCCACAACACGCGGAACTGCCCGCGGACCTCCGTCTCGCGGATCTCCGCGCGGCGGGCGTTCAGGTCGGCCGTCACGGCCCCGAACGCCTCCTCCGGCGCAGTCACCTGCACCCGCATGATCGGCTCGAGGAACACCGGCGACGCCGCCTCGACCGCCTCGTTGAAGGCGATCGACCCGGCCTGCTCGAACGCCAGCTCGGAGCTGTCGACGGGGTGATGCTCGCCGTCGATCAGCACGGCCTTGATGTTCAGCAGCGGATAGCCCGCCAGCGGTCCGCCGCCGGCGGCGTCCATGACGCCCTGCCGGACGGACGGGATGTACTCCTTGGGGACCACGCCACCCTTCGTGGCGTCCTCGAAGACGATCGGCTCGGCGCCGGGCTCGGGCGGCTCGTAGGGCTCGACGCGGAGCCGGACCACCGCGAACTGCCCCCGCCCGCCGGTCTGGCGGACGAATCGCCCCTCGACCTCGGCCGAGCCGCGGATCGTCTCCTTGTAGGCGACCTTGGGCTGCCCGACGCGGACGTCGACGCCGATGTCACGGATGAGCTTGTTCTTGACGATTTCGAGGTGCAGCTCGCCCATCCCGGAGATCGTCGTCTCGCCCGTCTCCTCGTCATGGCGGTAGCGGAAGCTCGGGTCCTCGCGCCGCAGCACGTCGAGCGCCTCGCCGAGGCGCTGGCGGTCGGCGTTGGTCCGCGGCTCGATGGACATCGTGATGACCGGCTCGGGAAACTCCAGGCGCTCAAGCACCACGGGGTGACGCGTGTCGCAGAGGGTGTCGCCGGTGAGGCACTCGCCGCTGGTGACGACCGCGACGATGTCCCCGGCGTGAATCTCCTCGCGCTTGATCCGCTGCTTGGCGTGCATCTCCCAGATGCGCGAAAGGTTCTCCTTGCGGTCCTGCGTGCTGTTGAGCACGCGCGTGCCGCTCTTGAGCGTGCCGGAGTAGACGCGGATGAAATTCAGATCGCCGTGCTGGTCGGAGCTGATCTTGAACACCATCGCCGCGAAGGGCTCCGACGGGTCCGCGTGGCGGACCTCGACGGCGTCGGACTTCAGGTCGGGGTGCCCCTGCACCGGCGGGACCTCCACCGGCGCGGGCATGTAGTCCACCACGGCGTCGAGCAGCGGGCGGACGCCCATGTGCTTCAGGGCCGAGCCGCAAAGCACCGGCTGGCACCTGTGGGCGATCGTCGCGCGGCGGATGGCGGCGCGGATCATCCCCTCGTCGATCGTCTCCTCGGCGACGTAGGCCTCCATCAGCCCGTCGTCGGCCTCGGCAAGCTTCTCGATCATCTCGGCGCGGGCGACCTCCACCTGGTCGCGGTAGGCGTCGGGAACGTCCTCGACCCGCAGGTCGGTGGCGATCTCGGCCGGGTCGTAGCAGTACGCCTTGCGGGTGATCAGGTCGATCTGCCCGACAAAGTCGTCCCCGCTGCCCATCGGCCACTGGAGGACGATCGGGTTGGACCGCAGGCGGGTGCGGATGTCGTCAACGACCATCTCGAAGTCGGCCCCGAGGCGGTCCATCTTGTTGACGAAGCACAGGCGCGGCACCTTGTAGTGGTTCGCCTGGCGCCAGACGGTCTCGGACTGCGCCTCCACCCCGCCGACGCCGCAGAAGACGGCCACGGCGCCGTCGAGCACGCGGAGCGACCGCTCGACCTCGATGGTGAAGTCCACGTGCCCGGGCGTGTCGATGAGGTTGACGGTGTGCTCGCGCCACTTGAGCGTGGT
>CAZADC010000570.1:0-2075 GCA_964483755.1 uncultured Planctomycetaceae bacterium
TGGGTCGGGCTGGACGGCGTCGCCCGGCCATTCCAGCCACTGCAGGCGTCGCAGCCCGGCGGGTCGGCGCCGGTCCGGCAGGACACGGAGGGTGAACTCGCGCGTGACGGACTTTCCGGACGGCCCGTCGGCGAGGACGATCCGCCAGGTGGCCCGGCCGGCGTCGTCGCGGACGATCGAGGCGAGCGGGCGCTCGGCTGCCGGGGTCCACGGCTTGTCGGTCTCGAAGGCGAAGCCGGCGTCGCCCGTGCCGACGAACAGGCGATGCAGCGGCTTTCCCGAAGCGCTCGACCAGACGACGCCCTCGTCGGTCCCCACGGAGGCGTCCAGCTCCTTCGGTACGATCCCCTCCGGCGTCAGCGATTCCGGCAGGGGGGCATACGCGATGTCCGCGGGTCCGGCGAGCGGGATCGCCAGCACCAGCGGCCCGGCCGGGTCGCCTGACGTTGTGATGTTCACCGTTGTGCGCATCGCGCCGTCGGCCGTCCAGGCGGCAGCGAGATCGACCCGGCACGCGCCGGCTTTGAGCTCCGCTTCGTACCGGGCGACGGCGTCGGTCCGCTCCGCGAGCCTCGCGGCGGTCGTCGTCTCGGCCGGCGCGGCGTCGTCGTCCGTTTCGACCTCGATGCGCATCGGCCCGGCGAGTCGCGGCCCGCGGCCTATGGCGATGAGCTCGCTCTCGGGAAGCTCGACGGCCTCGCCGCGGAGCTCGAGCGGGAGCTCCTCGGCTGCGGCATGAATCACAATCTGTTCCGGCAGGGCGGAAGCGCCGACGGTGATGGTGTGCATCGGCGTGCGGACGGTGCCGTCGGTGACGGTGATGCCGGCTTCGGGCGCCTGCGCCGCACCGTTTGCGGCGACGCCGGCCAGCAGCGCCGCGGCGACGGCGATGTTCTGCGCGGCCCGTCGGACGGGCATCGTTGTGTTTCGGCGGGCCTGCGACATCACTTCACCTCCGTCAGCCGGCGGGCGTAGAGGACGCGGTAGTTGTGCGGGGGAACGTAGACGGGCCCGTAGGTCTCCGTGTTCTCCCCGGCGCTTTGGCGGGTGACGTATCGCCCGGATTCCAGGTCGCTCAGCACCGGCGCGTCGGTCGGCGGCGACCAGTCGGCCAGCAGCGCCGAGGCAGCGGGGTCGATCTCCTCCCACCGGCTCGTCACATCCTCGGGCGTCAGGTTGTTCCGTCCGCCGAGGATCCGTCCGGCGTCGAGCACGTGCAGGTCGGCGCGGACCGGCTCGTCGGACTCGTTCATCAGCACGAAGATCGCCTGCAGTCCCTTTTGCCCGTCCACCTCGACCGGCCGGCGGTAGACGCTGACGATCATCTTCTTTTCCGGCGGGACGGTCATCACGGTGTACTGCTTGTCGCCGAAGTCCGGCCCGTACCGCACGAGCGTTCGGTTCCGCCAGTAGGGCAGAAACTCGGTGGTCAGCTCGTCGAAGAACCCGAACTCCTGCAGCCGTTTGAGCAGACGGACGCCTTCTTCCGGCTGGATCATCGTCCCGTGCGGGCCGTCGAACATGGCGCCGATGTCGTGGGCGAGCGCCCGCCCGAGGTACTGGCGGTCGAACCGCTCGTCGTCGCCGGACCAGGGCCGCACGCGCTTGCCTCCGTAGCCCGGCACCACGCGGGCGATCGTCCCGGTCCACTTCTGGCAGAAGAACCGGAACTTATCGGTGTCGTAGCAGACGACGCTGTCGAGCTCGTAGGAGTTGTGGTCGCTCCCGGCCCACTCGACGAGCTGAATGTCCCAGACGAAGCTCTCGAACGCGCTGGCCGAGTCGTACGCCCAGACGTGCTGGCGGTTGGGCATGTTCTCTCGCCGGTAGATGCGGGCGATGCGCTTCATGCTCCGCCGCAGGTAGGTGGTCAGGAAGCCGCGTCCCCACGGCAGCTCGCCCTCCTTGACGGTGTCCGGATCGCGGAGCACGGCGTCGCCGCCGGCGAGGATGTCCGACCAGGTCGCCTGCGAGTGCATCGGCCAGTACTCGTCCCACCAGAAGCCGACGCGGCGTCCGACGGCGATCTGGCGGTTGAAGTAGTAGACGTTCTTGTCCAGCCACTCGCGGTTCAT
>CAZADC010000571.1:0-2061 GCA_964483755.1 uncultured Planctomycetaceae bacterium
AGGAAGACGGTGCTGCCCGTTTCCGGCCCGCTGCCCGTCGCCTCCTCCGGCAGGCGGGCGATGATCTCGCGCGACTGCTGAACCTCGCTCAGCCGGTCAAACAGGTAGTTGCTGCGGTTCTCGCGATCCTGGAGCGTGTCGCCGCTGACGGCCGGGTCTTCCTCCGGATACGTCTTCTCCACGTCGAAGTACGCGTCGATCGCCGTGATGATCATCGCCTGCGTGTCCTGGGTCTGCGTGCGGGCGGACTGCTCGGTGACGTAACGGCTGACGCCCACCACCAGCGAGACCACGATCACCAGGATCACGATGACCACGAGCATTTCGACCAGCGTGAACGCCCGGCGAATCGCATCGCGTCTGTGGCGTGCGGCGATCATCGCTCCTCCTCGAGGAAGTTCGTCACGTCGTCGGTGACGGGCTCGTCGGGCTCCCACTCGCCGTCCGGGCCCGGCGTCATCAGCACGAAGTCCCGACGGTACGTCGCCCAGCCCCCGGACGAGCCCTTGGACAGCCAGCCGTCGATATCACTCGGGCCGCCGGCGTTGTCGTCCTCGTCGTACCCGTCGTCGGAGTCATTGGCCGCCGCGACGGGATCGTAGCGGTAGTAGTAGATCTCGTTGCCGAAGGCGTCGACGAACGCCAGCGGCGGATCGTCGGCCTCCGTCGGCGGGTCGGTCGTCTCGACGCCCTCCGCGCCGTTGTACGGGCCGTGCACGGGCCCGCGGGTGACCGTCCGGAAGCCGTAGCCGTCCGCACCGTCGTCGATCACGGCGCCGTCGGCATACTGCAGCCCCGTCAGGCACCAGACGAGGCGGTGTCGGCCATACAGACGACCCGATGCGGAAAGCGACGTCCCGTCGAGCTCGTCGAGCATCTCGCTGTCCGGCAGGGCCCGCCAGTCGGCGGCGTACTGACTCTCGAAGTCCTGGCGATAGGCGTTAATCGCGCCCTCCAGGAGGGTGATCGTCGCCAGCGACGCGGCCCGTTTGGCCTGTTGGCGGACGCCCAGCACGGCCGGGGCGATGATCCCGATCAGCAGGATCAGGATCACGACGATCACGAGCATCTCGATCAGCGTGAAGCCGCGCCGGGCGGTGCGTCGCGTCGTGTTGTCCGGGGTCGCGATCACGTTCGTTTACCAGTTCCTGATGTCGTCGCTGGTGAAGTACAGCCGGTCGGCGCCGGGAGCGATCAGCAGAAAGCCGCCGTCGTTCCAGGGCTGGTCGCCGAACCGGTCGTTGGTGATGAAGCTGTCAAACTCATCCGAGTCATTGTTCCCACCCGTGTTGCCGTCCGTGTATGCGCTGTTGTCGCTGTAGACGTACTGGTCGAGCCCGGTCTGTCCGAGGCGGGAGGGGTAGTAGCAGATCGTCATGGGCGGCTTCATCCCGTCGGAAATCGACCGCGGCCGATCGGGCCCGCCCTCGTCTGTCGGGTTGAACAGGTAGCCCTGCTTGTAGTCCACGTACCCGCTGCGGGGCTCGAAATTCCCGTTGCTCACATCCGCGTAGTCATAGGAGGGGTCCGGCGTAGCGCTCGTATCTACGTAGTCGAAGGCGTGGAACGCCAGGAGCTGGCTGCCGGTGAGCCCGGCGTTGTCCTTCCACTCGCTGACGTCGTCCTGCCCGGGGTAGTAGCGGCTGTCGCCTTCGCCGAGGCGGAACTGCGTGGCCGCGTCGGAAAGCTGCTGGATGCGGGCGATCGTGTTGGCCTGCCTCGCGCCCTGCAGCGCCGCGGCGACGGACGGGATGATGATCGACGCGAGCAGCGCGAGGATGGAGATCACCACCAGCAGCTCAATGAGCGTGAAACCGTGAACGCGTCGGCTTGTCTGTCTGTCGATCGTCATAATGCCGTTTCCTTTCGGGCGTCCGATCACCGTCCCTGGATGCTGTCGAGCAGGCCGACCATGGGCATGAACAGCGCGACCACGATGAACCCGACGATCAGCCCGAGCACGATGACCATGACCGGCTCGAGCAGCGAGACCATCGAGCTGACGAGCACGTCCACCTCCTCGTCGTACGTGTCGGCGACCTTGGTGAGCATCTGGTCGAG